>SKWF01000018.1 GCA_007129085.1 Balneolaceae bacterium
AAACAGGGCGCTGATTAAAAAAGTGGCGGTAACGAAATATTTCATACAGATAAGTAAATCGACGGTTGTTTGAGATTCAACCCTCAATAATAACGATTTACTGCGCCAAATTAGTTCTAAAACTGTAACATTATTGCATTAGCCGCCATCGAACGCTCACTCTGCAGATTGTCGATTGTACTGGTAGATCGCTTGGTTATCCCTTCCCGTTACGTAAAACCGCTCCATATCCGGGCTTACACTCAGCCCGCGAGGATCATCAGACTGCTCGCTCACATCAAATGCATCCACAAACCGGGCTGATTGCAGCTCGTAAGGCGTGGAGAGTTTATATTTTAAAATCTCCTTTCGTCCGGTATCCATCAGTAACATAATGGTGCCGTCAGCGATAATTTCGAGTCCGCGCACTGCCTCCTCTTCACTGCTAATATCGAGCGTAAATACTGACGTGATGGTGGTTACATCCCACGGTACGGCAAGTTCGGCTTGATGAACGGCGCGCGCATTTCTGTCATCTATAAAAAGTTTAGTGCCATCCGGATTGAAATCGATATCGTGGCCGCGCTGAACAAAATCATCAAGGTTCATGTAATAGGTGCTTGCTGATGTTGAGAGATCCCAGGGCGATTCAAGCGTGTAGCCCCAAATTTCTGTCCGGTTAAAAACCCACATTTTCTCTCCATCATCCCGAAGGAAAAGTCCGTGTGCCCGGGAGGCTTGGCTTGCAGAGCCTAACTCGTTGGAGAAATAAAACTCCCCGCTGAGGGTGGTGTTGCCAATATCCCACGGTTCCGAAACCTCATAGCTGACCACATTTTCCGTAGATCGCCCCGTCACGAAAATTTTTCCGCCATCAGGCCGCCAGTGGTTGGCGCGGGCATTATCGGTTTCGTTGGAAATATCGAGTGAAACACCGCTGTATTGAAACTCATTGAACGGAATGGGATCTGTCTCCGCCGAAAAACTTCCTGCAAATAAAATGAGGAGGGAAACAGCGGCTGATTTAAGCATGGAGTGTAAAAAAAGAGGTTTGGCAGCTTTCATATAAAAGTTGTCGGTTACGGGTTAACGGTCAGGCGCGTAAAATATAAACGGTATGTTACGTAATTAATTTAAATCTGTAGATCGGTTTATGGTTGAAAAAACATCAGGCAGAAAAGTTGATTGAGTTTATGTAAACTATAGGCGCGGGCAGATGTCTGCCAAATAGATATTTACTGAAACGCTAATAAAGACAGATTCCATGTCACGATCTATTTCTCGTAAGGATTTTTTAAAAACAACCGGAACCGTGTTAGCCGCGGGATCATTGGGATTTCCAAACATCATCATCCCAAAACGGAAAGAGAAACTTGGTGTAGCCCTGGTTGGATTAGGTGGCTATAGCACCGGTCGGCTGGCACCAGGTCTGCAGAAAACCGAACACTGCGAACTGAGGGGTATTGTTACAGGTACGCCATCTAAAATTCCTGAATGGCAGGAGCAGTACGGAATTGCTGACCGCAATGTGTATAATTATGAAAATATGCATGAAGTGGCCAGTAACGATGAGATCGATATTATTTACGTGGTAACGCCACCCGGTCTGCATGCTGAGCACTCCATCATCGGGGCTGAAGCGGGAAAGCACGTCTGGTGCGAAAAGCCGATGGCGATGGATGTGGAAGAGTGCCGTGCAATTATTGAGGCGACTGAGAGAAATGATGTACAGCTTACAATTGGCCTAAGAATGCTTCATGAGCCGAACACGCAGGAGATTATCCGTTTTGGTAAAGAGGAGACTTACGGGGCCGTGACGGGTGTTGCTTCCGGTGCGGGATTTCGGGGGAGTTTTTCTGATCCTGAAAATTGGCGTCGACGGCCTGAACTTGGTGGCGGAGCGCTTTACGATATGGGCGTCTACCCAATAAATGCAGCGCGCCATGCAACAGGAATGGAGCCGATTGCGGTAAGGGGTCGGCAATGGTCCGAACGCGAAGATATGTACAGCGATGTGGATGAATACACCGAATTTGAAATGGAATTTCCCGGCGGTGTGATGGCCAAATGCGAAACCAGTTTTGGGGAGTCGACCAACTATCTCGATATCGATGCAGAAGATGGCTGGTACAGGTTGAGGCCGTTTCAATCGTACAGCGGAGTACAGGGAGAGACCAGCAGTGGACGCGAACTTCCGCCGGACCCCGATCATCAGCAGGCTCGCCAGATGGATAACGATGCCCGTGCCATTAAGGAGAATCTGGACCCTAAAGCCCCCGGCGAAGACGGCCTGGAGGATATACGTATTGTGAATGCGATTATGGAGTCAGCCCAAAATGGTGAGGAGTGGGTCGAAGTTTAACGTAACCCGGAGCCGCTAATACAACGATTACTTCAATCAGTAAAAAAATAGCTTAATTAGTTATGTTTTTAGGTACTTAAAGCCACAACGAACCGGAAAGAACACGACTGAAAAGAAGATCAAATACTACCAGAGACTCTGCGTTGTAAGAAACACTTAGGCGCTGTATTTAATGATTGGAATTTTTACAGTCTTGAGATTTATACAAAAAATGTTAGATTGGACTGATAATGAATAACCCCATTACCATAGAAAACCTATCTACGAATGAGAAAATAGAGCTCATGGAAAAATTGTGGGCGGATCTTTCCTCATCGGCGGATTACTCTCCACCGAAATGGCACGGAGAAGAACTTGCCAGGCGAAATAATTCGGTGAAAGAGGGAAAGGAAACATACACGGGTTGGAATAAAGCCAAAGAGGAGATTCGAAAAGAGGTTTCATGACCATTCGAATTCTCGATTCGGCAAAGAGAGATTTAATAAATGGGTTTCATTTCTATGAAAAACAGCATCAGGGGCTAGGTGGTTATTTTCTGGATTCAATCTACTCTGATATTGATTCATTAATCATCTATTCAGGTATTCACCCTATCAAATTTGATACTTATTACTGCATGTTATCAAAGCGATTTCCATTTGCCATTTATTATAAAATAGAAGAAGATGATTTGTTAATAGATGCCATTCTTGATTGCAGGCAAAATCCTGATGTAACTGAAAAGAGGTTAGGCAGTAATCCCCAATAAGAGAACACCGCCAAAGAGACACTAATAAAACCCCTACCCCACAATCACACTGCAACAGGTCAGCCCGGCCTCAGCTTTGGCCAGTTCGGATTGGTTGACGGTTATCACATCATACCCTTTTTGAGTGAGCAGTTCTGCGGTTTTGGGAAAGGCTTTTGGGCAGATAGCGTAGTTTCCCCTTCTCATTAAGTTCGCGCCAAACGGTTCGTCGGGGTGAACGGTTTCGGTCTGATGATCGTCGAAAATATCTCCATCAACCCAGTTGGGATTAATTAGGAGAAGATCATCTTCCAGCGGCGTTAGTGCCGTTTTTAGATGCAGGCACTTGGTAACGGGAATGGCTGTGACGGTATACCCGAAGGGTTTTAGAATATCGGCAAACTGCTGAATGGCCGACCGGTTGGTTCGTTGTGAGTCGCCGATGTACACATGTTTTCCGAGCGTCAATACATCACCTCCGTCGATGGTGCCGGGGGCGTCGATAAACCGGAGCTCTCGATACTCCTTCAAAACGGTTGCCATCGTGTCGGTTTCCGGCCGGCGCGATTCGGCGCCCGGGCGGGTGATAATTCCAACTTCTGGAAATACCACGGCGGCATCTTCTACAAAGACGCCATCGGCCAGGTGGGGAGTTTCCGGCAATCGGCGGAGGGAATACCCCATCTTCTCAAGAGCTTTTTCATACTCCCGGTGTTGCTCTTCGGCTTTGTCGATATCGATGGGATCTCGCTTCAGGTGTGTGAGTTCACAATCAACAAGAAGCGGGCTGGTGGCACGGGTCAGTGCTGTAGGCATGGGAGCACGGTTTTTAATTAGGGTAAGAGATTTCCGGGTAAAAAGTTAGGTTTTACTATATTAAGCGTTTGAAAAAACTGATTAACCATCTTTTTGATATGAAAAAAGTACTCATTACTGTATCCATTCTAATTGTAACGGCCATTGCGGGACTGTTTTTCTATCTCGGCGCACCGTTTGATGCGGAAGAATCACCCTACATTCATCTCGATCCGCCGGAAGATGTGGTTCGTACAATTTACAACTCCGAAGCGGATCATTATACCACATTTCTGGAAAAATCGGCGGATACAAACGGGGAATACACCCTGCTGGAGATCGATTTGGAGCCGGGCGGTGAAAACGGTCCGCATTTTCATGGCCAGTTTTCGGAAACCTTCACCGCAATAGAGGGGCCTGTCGGTGTTCACGTGAATGGAGAAGATCACTATCTGAATGATGGAGAGAGTATCACGGCTGATATTGGCGATATTCACTACTTTTTTAATGATGGAGCCGAGAGAGCGCGATTTCAGGTAAAAATTGAACCGGGCAGTCCCGGTTTTGAAAAAGGGCTTTATATCCTTTACGGGCTAATTAATGATGGGAAGGCAGAAGAGGGGTTGCCAAAAAATTCACTGCATACCGCTGTTTTTGTATCCTACAGTGACACCCGTGCTCCCGGTGTCCTCAGGCTGGTTAATCCAATCTTTACAAGATTGGGAGGCCGGGCACAGCGAACCGGAATTGAGTCGGAGCTTGTGGAAAAATATTATTTTTCAATGACCGAAGAACAGGCTGAAAGCCGTTAAGCGAGAAGTTTAAGATTACGGTATGCGACTCTACCAGGACTTCGAGGCTGTCCACAAAGGGCGTGGTGTTACAGTAATGTTATCAATTTCGTCATGCCGGACTCCGATCCGGCATCTCCTGCCAATATTTAGGATTGGAGATCCCGCATCAAGTGCGGGATGACGCCCTTTGTGGACAGCCTCTCGGACTCTGCCAGGTCGCTGGTTTACTGCCAATTGTGGATTGCCAACCGCCAACTGAATTAGTCACCGTCATCACTTCGTCGGCCGCCGGCCATCACAACCACACGGGGATTCATTTCTGCAACGGTATCAACAAGTTTTCCCTCCTGCAGACTCATCACCCGGCCGATATCTTTATAGCACTGGTAGGTTTCATCTTTAGCGACCCCAATTGTTAAAATGTCTTTCTCCTTTAAAAATTCCCGGTAAGCTTTTTCGTCATGATTTTTCTTGGCTTGTGTCCGCGATGAGATTCGTCCCGCACCATGCGCGCTGCTCCAAAGGCTCTTTTCGTTTCCAAGCCCTTCAACCAGATAGGATGGCGTGCCCATTGAGCCGGGGATAATACCGACAACCCCTTTTTCTGCGGGGGTGGCTCCTTTTCGGTGAATGACCATTCGCTCACCGTTCTTGCCAATCTTTTTCCACGCGAAATTGTGGTGATTTTCATATTCGGCGAGAAGTCGAACATCGGCGCCTTTGGCAAAGTGTTTGTGAACCAGTTCGTGGTTGGCGCTGGCGTACTCTCCCATCAGCTGCATCGCTTCCCAATATTCCGCACCCGCTTCATCATCGAGCGAGAGCCAAGCGTAGTTCTTGGAAATACCCTTGTGCTGTTGCTGTGTTTTTTTCTCGGCGATATTCTTGTAGTGGCTGGCAATTTGGTAGCCCGTTCCACGTGAGCCTGAGTGTGTGATTAGTGCTACAAATTGATCTCCTTTTTTCACCGGCAGCCACTCTTTTTCCCGGGTCA
>SKWF01000314.1 GCA_007129085.1 Balneolaceae bacterium
ATGTAAGGGTGGAGCTGATTCCTTCCAATTCGCTTCCAAACAGATTGAAAAACCTGCTCACCGTACTAAAGCTGTAATCCACTTCAAAACGACTAAGGCCTTGGTCATCGGTACCAAGTTGATAAGCTTCAAAATGGATAATCATCGGTTCATCGGAGGGGATTTTACGATCATTGGATACTATAAACGGGAAGATGTCGATCTCTTCCAGTTCATCATGTTTTTGAAACCCAATTATCAAATCACTTACAAGAAGGTTGTCTTCCTGCATATCCCAGTGGTCAGGTTGCTCGATTCGCATTTGGCCTAATCCCCGTAAATTTTTGGGTAGCGTAGACTGCATTGCCGGGCTCGAATCTTGATTTAGATTTCGAAGTTCAGAAAAGAAAACCTGTTCTGTTTCACTTTCCAGGTATGGAATTTCGAAAACGGATACACTTGGTGTGGAATAATCCTCTTCGTCCACAACCAGTACCGGGTTTATGTGGGAACGACTGATGAGAGATTGATCAGCGCCTCGTAAGTCAATGGTGTTTCGTAATTGATAATGCTCCAGTAGGTCACCTGAAATTAATTCGTTATCGTGGGTTTCTTGAGGGGAAAACTTGCGATTCTCAATATCCTCAAGGTACTCTTCATGTTGTCCACGTAGATTTTCATTGTTATGAATTATATCAAGGTAAAAAGCATCGAGGGGACGATTTTCGATATAGGTAATAAAAACCGGTTCATTCTCCTCATTAAGCATTCGGTACTGATGGATTTCCATCGGGATATTGTAGGCGGCATGAAAATCTGTGGAAATGACATTGGGAGCCTGCTTTAATTCTCTGTCTGCCCGTGCGCGGTTTAGCATTTTAAAATTAAGTCCCGAAGATGTAAATGTTTGAGGTGGAAGTGTTGAAAAAAGATCGGCTTCCATTGAGCTGAGAATTGAGGCATACTCACTATCAAAACCTTGTAAGCGTTGGTAATAGATCCACTGCATCAGATTACCTACGGGACGCTGCCGTTGCTGATATTCAAAACCGGATACATTAAACGCGGAACTGGGGATTAGGTCATCAATGACGCGAACTCTTTCAATTTCTCCGTTCTGTTTTTCTCTGAAAATAAGTTTCACGTTCAGTTCGTCTGCTTCTGTACCGGCATCATAACTCCAAATATGGGCTTTGCCACGCTGTTGAAGCTCAAAAATTTTATCAGTTACATCCAGGTTGTCTCTGCTCATTCTTTGACTGCTTCGGGTAAATGTACTGGATCGGTTATTTTGGCTTGTGCTGCTTGTTCTTAGTACAGATAAGTTTGAAAAAGCATTTTCAACATCACCTCTGCTGATGTCTAAGTCGAGTACTCCTTTTTTATTAGGGGCTCCATACTTTACATAAAAATCACCACGGATATCGGTTCCGTACGGTTCAATCTCTTGCGCAGTAAAGTTTTCACGTGCATAGGCTATTCGCTCCCAGTGCTCCAGCAATCGAGGGTTATAATTGTTGATTGGCAGAGTATTGAGATCTTCCCAGAAAAATTCTATTTCTCTGTAAAGGTCGGGATTCTCATTCTTCAATAAAGTATTCCAATATTCTGTTTGTTTCTCCTCGGTAATTGGCGCAATTCGGGAAATTTCTTCGGCCAGAGCGTCACGGTTAGGTGCGACTTCCTCAGCCGATAATCCCCATTGGTACATGGAAAACGCCATCGGGTAGTAGTCTCTCAGTTCCTGCTCTGTTACAACTCGCAGGTATTCTGTAGAGATTTGTAAGCTTGGAATATCTAAATCTTGACGTGCATCAAACCAGATTTCAAGAGCTTTTTCATACTCTTGAGCTTGCTCCGCTTCCAGTCCTTGATGAAGATAATCAGATTGAGTTTGTGCGGTGCTTGTAAAAATGCTTCCGGTTAAAAGGCATAATGCAACAGCCAATAGCTCAGTATGTATTCGTTTTTTCATGATGTATTCTATTAATTTACAGTAAGGTTCGGTGCTGCTCTCTTGCAAACAATTTATACCATAAAGAATGGATTTTTTATCACATAATCATGTGAGTAGTGTAAGTGACTGATTTTTCAACTATTTAATAGGTTGATTGTTGCGGGGTTATCATATCTCACTGATCTTACAGCCCGAATGCAAATGGAGAGAAATTTGTATAGCTTGAGACAGATAAATTTACAGATATAAATACCCTATGAATATTGGAATTGTATGCTACCCAACATTTGGTGGTAGCGGAGTTGTTGCAACAGAACTGGCAAAAGGTTTAGCTAATCGCGGACACAATCTACACATTTTAAGCTACGCCCGTCCGGCGCGGCTGGATGCATTTCGGACCGATATCACCTTCCACGAAGTAGATTTGAGCAGCTACCCGCTGTTTGAATATCCCCCCTACGATTTGGCCCTCGCCAACGTGATGGTGAACCTCATTAAATATGAAAAGCTGGATGTGCTTCATGTTCATTACGCCATCCCACATGCTACAAGTGCATTTTTGGCCAAGCAGATCCTGGGCGAACAAGGGAAAGATGTTGCCGTTATCACCACGCTGCACGGAACCGATATAACATTGATAGGGAGTGATCCCAGCTATAAAGATGTGGTTGATTTCTCCATCAATAAAAGTGATGGAGTGACGGCGGTATCGGAATACCTGAAGGAGGAGACTTATAAGAAGTTTGATATCAAAAAAGATATTGAGGTTATTCCAAACTTTATCGACCTCGACCGGTTCAAGCGATCGAACAAAGGGCATTTTAAAAAGGCGATCTGCCCCGAGGATGAAAAGGTGGTCACCCACGTATCAAATTTTCGCGAGGTGAAAAATGTGCCGGATGTAATCTCTACGTTTGATCGGATTCTTAAAAATGGCATCGAGGCAAAGCTGTTGATGGTAGGGGATGGTCCCGATCGTCAGCGGGCTGAAAATCGGTGCCGGGAACTTAAAATCTGCGATAAAGTACGCTTTTTAGGAAAACAGGAGCAGGTGGAGGAGGTTCTCTCTATGTCTGACCTGTTTCTGATTCCATCAGGCAGCGAAACGTTTGGTCTCGCAGCGCTTGAGGCGATGAGCTGCGGTGTACCGGTGGTGAGTTCAAATATTGGCGGACTCCCCGAAGTGAACATTCATGGCGAAACCGGTTACCTGTGTGAACTGGGGGATGTGGAAAGCATGGGCGAGTGTTCTACCAAAATCCTGAAGGATGAAAAGCTGCACAAAACAATGTCGAAAGCCGCACGGAAACGGGCCGAGTATTTCGAGATGGACCGGGTTGTCGGCATTTATGAAGATTACTACAACACAATTTTAGCTCAACTTTAAACGGCTGATGAAACAAACGGCATACTGCATATCCATCGGGTTGATACTGTTTGTTGCTATCTCCTGCGAATTTGAAGATTCTTTACAACAGCAGCGGGAAGATTCTGCCGAATTGATTACGACTGCTGTCGATGACTCCATGTTCGCCGGCGCGGTGCTTTTGGTTGGCTCATCATCAGAAATTTTGGTCCATGAGTCGTTTGGCTACGCTGACCGATACAATGTAGATCTGAATGAAATAGAGCATCCTGTACCGATGACCAACGAGCACCGGTTTGATGTCGCCTCCCTTACCAAAGTCCTGGCCACTACCTACGGGTTGATGCTGCTCGAAAGTCGCGGAGAAATTGACCCGGATGACCAGGTGCACAACTACATTCCGGGATTCGATGAAGGTGACAAAGAACAGATGACCATTCGGCATCTGCTTACGCACACCTCCGGGTTGATGCAGTGGTTCCCGAGTTATTATGTGGCCGAAAATCCCAAAGAAAGACAAGCATATACGGCGGCACAGGATTTAGTCGGTACAGTTGGTGATGAACGTCGATACAGCGATTACGGCTTTATGTTGTTGGGAGATATAATTGAGCAGATTACAGAACAGCCGCTGAATAAATATCTGGAAGATGAGGTCTACGGCCCGATGGGGCTCCATCAAACCGAATTCAATCCGGATTTGGAATCTGAGAATATCGTGGCGACATCGCACGGAAACCCGTTTGAGAAAAAGATGGTTCACGATGATGATTTCGGCTACACCATCGATATCGATCCAGCTATTTGGGATGGATGGCGAAATTATACGCTAAAGGGAGAAGTGAACGACGGAAACGCATTCCATACTCATGACGGAGTGGCCGGCCATGCCGGGCTTTTTTCTACCGCTGATGAGGTCTACCGGCTGCTGGCTTTACTGCTGAATGGTGGCTTTCATGGAGATTTGCAGCTATTTTCGCAGGAGACGATCTACCGGTTTTTAGAGAAAGATGAGCATGGCGAAGGCCTCGGGTGGATGATGACGGAGAGCTCGCTGCACGGTAAAAACCTGCCGGAGGATAGCTTTGGTCACACCGGTTTTACGGGTACAAATATTGTTGTGAGTCCGCAATCAGATCGAATTATGGTTCTGCTTACGAACCGCCAGCATCCCGGAGTTGATGAAGATGGAAATTATCCGAATTTGCGGAACCTGCGGGAAGAGTTATCGTCTATATGGATGAACGCAGAGTAAAAATCATCAGCCTTGAAAGCAGGATTGCAAGATTATGAGAGGGTTGACGTTGAAAGGTTGAATAAACAAAAGAGGTGAATTATGATGAGTAGACTATTTCTTTACGCCCTATTACTAATTTTTGGTTTAGCCACGGCGTGTAATTCCACAACAGGTGTGGATGATGATTCGCTGGAGGATATCGAATTTTTTGAGGGAGCAGAATCAATGGAGTTTGAGACAGTTTTCCGAACTGTGGATGAATCGCCATCGGGGAGTTACGATTTTGAGGAGAGTAAGGAATTCGTGTTTAACGATGCGGAAGAGTTTAGCGCATTTTGGTCAGATATTTATGAAAGCCGTACCCCCACTCCGGAGCAGCCGGATATCGATTTTGAAAACAAAACCGTGGTGGCTGTGGTGATGGGAGTTCAGAATACCGGAGGGTATTCCATTGAAGTTCAGGATGTTGGCGTTAAGGAAGGCGTTACAGGAATTCGAATTCTGGAAACGGAACCGGGTTCCGGTTGTATGACTACTGATGCACTAACCATGCCGTTTCATATCATTGAGTTTTCCAATGATCTGCCAGATGAGTATGAATTCTTTTCGCAACGGGAACAGATAGATTGCGAAGATTAGCCGGATTGAGAAATCTCTCAGGCGGTGTGGCTCGCCATAATTTTTTGCACGATGCTGTCGCCGATAGCAAGCCCGGCCGTAGCGGCGGGGCTTGGGGCGTTTAAAACATGCAACTGCCGGTCACCTTTTTCGAAATAAAAATCATCCAGGATCTCTCCATTTGGTTGCAGTGCCATAGCGCGAACGCCTGACGGACACGGTTCGAGATCTTGCTCGCGGATGGAGGGGATTAACGTCTGCAGCTGCTTTAGAAATGCTTTTTTAGAAAAGGATCGGTACATCTCTTCCAGTCCCATCTTCCAGTGGTTGGAAGTCATTTTCCAGAATCCGGGGAAATCGGCAGTTTCAATGGTGTCCTTTAGGTTAAAAGATAGCTTGGAATACCCTTCTCGTTTAAAGGCGAAAACGGCGTTCGGGCCACACTCCACACCACCGCCGGCCATTCGCGTAAAATGTACGCC
>SKWF01000043.1 GCA_007129085.1 Balneolaceae bacterium
CCATTCTACAACCAAGATAAGAAGATTAAGAAGAAAGCTGACCGTATCGACCTCTTTAACAAGCGTTACGGCAGGAAGTAGTTTAGATTCTGTTTTTAAACATATTGGGATACTGTGTTATGCACGGTATCCCTTTTTTTATAGGGGCTATTTATGACGATTCAAAAGTTTGAAGTTGGGCCATTTTTAGAAAACACATACCTGCTCACTGCAGAGGGAAAAGCTGTGTTGATCGACCCCGGATTTTCGTCAGACAGTGAATTCCAGAAATTTGAGCAGGCGCTGCAACAGCAAAATGCAGAGTTGATTGCCGTTTTGTTAACGCACGCCCATGTGGACCACGTCCTCGGGCTGCCGCGCGTGCTGGACCGATTTGATGATATTGAAGTCTACCTCAATCACAGTGATCTAAACCTATGGGAGAGATTTCCGGAGCAATCAAAGATGTTTGGTATCCAAACCGATGGATTTGATTTTGTGCCGGCGCCAATGGATGAACAGGAAGGGTTTGAGATCGGGCCTTTTAAAATGGATGTACTGTATACTCCCGGACACGCTCCCGATCATGTTTCGCTTTACTTTAAAGATGAAAAAATATTGATTGCCGGAGACACTCTTTTCCAGAACAGCATTGGCCGGACGGATCTGTATAAAGGAAGTTTTGATGTGTTAAAAAACTCTATTCAAACAAAGCTTTATTCACTGCCAAACGAAACGAAAGTATATCCGGGTCACGGCCCTGAAACCACAATTGGTAACGAAAAAAAGACCAATGCATTTGTTAAAGGGTGATTAATCCTCAGCCTTCTCTTCAGCTTCCAGTGCCTGTAGCCGAAATATCTGTTCAGTAAAGTGTTCCCGCTTATCAGGGTTTGCTTTACGCAACTGCTTATAGGTATCAATTGCAGCGGGATAATTTTTCTGCTTTTCGTGAATCAAGGCAAGAGTCTCGGTTACAATATCATCTACTTGCGTTGAGCGCTCACTTAAATCTTCATCGATCTCTCCTTTTAAATCCTCTTCGGAAAGCTTAATCCGTTTCTTTTCAACAGCAGAAAGCTTATTAATTAGTGAGTCGAGATCAGTGATGGGATGTGTAGGATTTTGGGTGCTGAAATCTTTTTTGTACTGATCTTTTTCGAGGGTGGGCTCCCATGCATCAAACGATTTTGGGTGCGACAAGTAGTACGGTAATTTTTCGAGAAGTGGGCTTCCCGGCGCATGAATTTTGGCACTCCATGCAAAATTTACGGCTCGTTCGTATTCACTGTTTTTATGGCAGAACCAAGCCAACAGAAAATAGCCTGCAGCCCCGGGGTTGCGTTTATAAACGTGTTGCTCAAGCTTTTCGATGGTTTTATCCGGGGCATCATCAAACTGATCAATATAGATCTGCAGTGATGACGGTATATGTTCAAAAATAGATTCCATGTAGCGTTAGTTTATCATAAAGTTTTATATAATTCTACCATGTACTTACTGCATCATTAAATGCGCTCTCGGCGATCTCCTGGAGTGCTTCTTCTGCTGCGGCAATTTCGCCATCAACTGGATCTTCCTGCACATTATAGGTGCCGCTGCCGGTAAAGGTTTTGCTGTAAATGGGTTCATCATCTTTTGCAAAACGAAATTCTGCCCGTACCACAATCTGTATTTCATTGATATTCGCCTGTTGATCTCCACCGATACTAAATGGACGATTGGTGTAGGTTTGAATGGCTCCCTCGAGAGTTGAGTCGGCACTATCCTCATTACTGGTTAACGACAACCGACTCTGATTTACAAAGCGGTTCACTAATGCCTGGTTAATTCGATCAGTTAGATCACCCAATCCACTTTGTGAGTTATCAGGAAAAAACGAAATATAGATGGTGCGTACGTCACTGGGTATGGATGTGCCTGTAAAGCTATATTGAACACATCCACCTATTAAGGCAATAACTAACACCCCAATTATGGCAAAAGATTTACTGAAGCCCATACTGATCCAACTTTCTGTAGAGGGTTCGTTCACTTACTCCGAGCGCTTCGGATGCTTTTCGGCGGTTTCCTTCAAACTTTTTCAATGCCTGTTCTATTAAATATTTTTCAGCATCTTCGATGGAAGGGATCTCTTTTCCCTGGAAAATCGATTTAGCAGGATCATCTTTCTCCTCAGTTTCAGCCTCATGATCTTGCGAAGATACACCGAGAGTCTGTTCGCCATCTTTATTCGTGTAGATGGAGATATCGTTTGGGTCAAAATCCCGAGGCATAGCTTCGGGCAGTGCTTTAATGTCTTTACTGCTGAAGGAGGAGTAGAGAAATTTTGCCAGCATTTTTTTTAGATCAGACAGATCTGTTCTCATCTCTACAAGTGCCCGATATACCAGGGCAGAGTCGTGTGGTGCCCCATGTGGAGTTTCATCTTCAAAATCGGTCTCAGATCGGTTTTTATCCCGGTTTGATACGATTGGCAGGTTATCCGCAGATCCATGATGCTGACGGCCTTTCAGATATTTCTGAAGGCGGTCTTTATCGATAAATTGCGACTTTTCGAGCACAACCAATTGTTCGGCTACGTTGCGGAGTTCGCGTATATTTCCCGGCCAACGGTAGGAGATGAGCAGCTCTTTGGCTTCATCAGAAAAGCCTTTAAACACCGAATCGTACTTTGCTGAGAACTCTTTAACAAATTTTCGAAAAATAGGGATAACATCATCCGGCCGTTCTCGCAGTGGTGGCAGTTTAATTTTAACAGTATCAAGCCGGTAATATAGATCTTCGCGGAAATTGCCTTTGTTAACCTCTTCCCACAGATCTTTATTGGTTGCGGCAATAATGCGAACGTCGCTCGTGTACATTTTGCTTGAGCCAACGCGGAAAAACTCACCGTTTTCCAACACCCGCAGAAGCTTTACCTGGATATTTTTTGGGGTATCGCCAATTTCATCGAGGAAGATGGTACCGCCATCAGCTTTTTCGAAATACCCTTTTCTGGCATCATGAGCACCTGTAAAAGCTCCTTTTTCATGGCCAAAAAGTTCGCTTTCAATAATTCCTTCGGGAATTGCGCCACAGTTTACAATGACAAGATTGTTTCGCTTTCGTTCGCTGATGGAGTGTATTGCACGGGCGGTTACATCTTTCCCCACACCACTTTCTCCCTGTAGGAGCACGGTAATGTCAGTTTTAGCAATCTGCATCACTTTGTCCACAACCTGCTTTATTGCGGCTGATTCTCCATCTAATCCAAATCTTTCCTGTAGCGCTTGTCTATCCATAAATAATTTATTTTGCAGAAGCGTAAATTTAAGAAACATCTGCATCTTGCCATAGAAAACGATAATAAAAATTATCTGTTGTTTATTCTCTTGATCAAGAAACTTTCTTTTATCCTAAAAACATTGTTTGTTAGTAGACTGAAATAACTTCACACAGCTATACCATGAAATATCCCCGATTTTCTGATGAGATCCATAAAGAAATAAAAAAGCATTTCTTGAAAATTTATGGAGAAGAGCAACTCGAATTCTGCCTGGATGAAACGCATCAACTTCTGGAGAAGTACAATTTGCAGCCGGTGGATGAGCCGATTGATTTTAAAAATGTGTGGACTCACAAAGATCAGATTTTGATTACGTATGGCGATATGGTGCAGCCCGAGGATGGCGAGCCGGTTTCCAAACTTAGCAAACTCCACCAGTTCTTAAATGAACATTTGAAGGGTTGGATTTCTTCGGTACACATATTGCCGTTTTCACCCAGTTCATCCGATGATGGTTTTTCGGTGGTTGATTACAAAAGGGTTGATTCCAGCCTGGGCGGATGGGATGATATTGAGGCGTTAAGTAGTGATTTTCGGTTGATGGGAGATCTTGTAATGAATCACGCATCACGCCACAGCAGCTGGTTTAAAAACTATTTGAAAAATGAAGAGCCCTATAACGAGTTTTTTATCGAGGTGGAGCCCGGTACGGATATGAGTGATATTACCCGGCCCAGAAGTACACCAGTGCTGACAAGAGTGCATTCTGAAAGCGGTGAAAAGTTTGTTTGGACTACGTTTAGCAGCGACCAGGTTGATGTAAACTTTTCCAACCCGGTGCTGTTGTTCAGATATCTCAACATTTTTCTGTTTTATCTGAGTAAAGGGCTCGATATCATTCGGCTGGATGCTGTTGCCTTTATTTGGAAGAAAATCGGGACGTCGAGTATACATCTGCCTGAAACGCACGAAATTGTAAAGCTATTTCGGACGATAGTGGATCACTATGCACCGGAAACGACGATCATCACAGAAACAAATGTGCCGCATAAAGAGAATATCAGTTATTTTGGCGATGGTGATGAAGCGCATATGGTGTACCAGTTTAGTCTGCCGCCCCTACTACTCCATGCTATATTAACGGAAAATGCGAAATATTTAACGGAGTGGGCGCAATCGCTGAAGGAGCTGCCCGAAAATTGCACTTATTTTAATTTCACATCTTCTCATGATGGCATCGGTGTCCGTCCGCTTGAAGGACTTGTGCCACAATCGGAGTTTACGGCTCTTGTGGAAGGGATGAAAAAACGGGGAGGGTTTGTTTCGGAAAAACAGAATCCCGATGGCACATTAAGCCCTTATGAACTGAATATCACCTATTTTGATGCTTTTTCCGATTATAATGGCTCGCAGAGTTTGCAGGAGAAGCGATATCTCTGCTCGCAGATCATTATGCTGAGCCTGCAGGGTGTACCGGGAATCTATTTCCATAATTTAACGGCCACTCGAAATAATATGAAAGGGGTATCCGTAACAGGGCGATATCGTACCATTAATCGCCGAAAATGGTATTACGAGGAGCTTACCGATGCCTTAAATGATCCCGATACAAACACATACAGAATTTTCAATCAGTACAAGAAAATTATTAAACAGCGGAATAAACATACTGCATTTCATCCATTTGGAACGCAGAAAGTTCGTTCTATAGATAACGAGCTTTTTTGTATCGAAAGAATTGCCCCTGAAAAAAAGGAGTGGATTCTTGTGATGGCAAACGTTACAAATAAGGAAAAAACCGTACGGGTTGAGTTTAATGATCTCCCACTCGATTCTTCGACCACATACAGTGATATTCTCTCAGGTAAAGAGTGTGTAAAAGATGGTGTGGTAATGCTAAAACCGTATCAGGTTGTTTGGATTATGATATAATCAGATTCCGAAAACCGCATGTATATTGCTGTTCTGATCTGTTTCGGAACAAAATTGTTGGAACTATGTACAAATCGATAGCTTTTAGGGGAATATCATAGTTTATACCGTGGCAAATAGAATTGCAGATAACATTGATAAGTTAATACCCTCAATCGTATAATCACTTAAATAAATTCAATAAGTACCTCATTATCATGAAGTTTTTAACTCTTCTCGCAGCATTTCTCGTAGTATCGTCTCAATTAACTTATGCTCAAGATAACACTGAACCTCCACATGGAATGGGCGAGCTCGAGGCCTATTCTGTATTTACGGATGCGTACCGTTCGGACGATTTTGAACTTGCAGCAAATTTTGGTGAGTGGATGATTCATGCAAAACCTGAAGAGATTGAAGGTCATGCAGGATTTGAACTGAGTCAGCA
>SKWF01000086.1 GCA_007129085.1 Balneolaceae bacterium
AGTTTGGCAGGCTGGAAGCCATTGTCCCCAAGGATTGTGTGTTGGCCACTAATACCTCCTCCCTGTCCATTGCATCCATCTCATCAAGCCTGGAGAGGCCCGAGCGGTTCCTCGGTGTTCATTTTTTCAATCCCGCTCCGTTAATGAAGCTGGTAGAGATTATTCCGGGAATCTCAACGGATCAAACCGTACAGGAAGAGACCCAAAAATTTATCGACACCTGGAAAAAAACAACGGTATTGGCATCCGACACACCCGGCTTTATCGTCAACCGAGTAGCAAGACCGTTTTATGGAGAAGCGTTGAGGATCTACGAAGAAGGCATTGCCGATGCGGCAACAATCGACTGGGCTATGAAAGAGCTTGGCGGATTCCGCATGGGTCCGTTTGAGCTGATGGATCTCATCGGCCACGATGTAAATTATAAAGTGACCGAAACCGTATTTAAGGAGTTTTATTACGATCCACGATTCAAACCTTCATTTGCCCAAAAGCGCTTGGTAGAAGCCGGACGCCTGGGTAGAAAATCGGGAATTGGATTTTATGAATACGGTGAGAATGCAGAAAATCCCGAGCCTAAAAGGGACAAAGAACTGGGAGATAAAATTCTGTCACGAGTTCTTGCCATGTTGATTAATGAGGCGTGTGATGCTGTATTTATGAATGTAGCTACCCTGGAGGATGTAGATCTTGCCATGACCAACGGCGTAAATTATCCCAAAGGCCTGCTGAAATGGGCTGATGAAATTGGTCCCTCTACCGTACTCGATTGGATGAGCGCCCTGCAGGTAGAGTATCGCGAAGATAGGTATCGCCCAAACCCGCTGTTGAAACGAAAGGTGAGAAATAACGAACCATTCTACTCTTAACCATCTCCCATGGCAACACCAAAAGAGTTTGTTGAAAAAATGTACCGCAATGATCCCTTCAGCCAATGGCTGGGAATTAAAATCCTGCAGGTTGAAGAGGGATATTGCAAGGTACAGATGACGGTTCGAGAGGAGATGACGAACGGATTCGATATTGCTCATGGAGGTATCTCTTATTCATTGGCAGACAGTGCATTGGCATTTGCATCCGGTTCATACGGAAAGATAGCACCCGGATTAAATAACCAGATTAACTATCTCAAAAAGGTAGAAGCAGGTGACACACTCACAGCCATTGGTAAAGTTGAAAATCTAACAAGAAAGACCGGAGTTTTTAACGTTGAAATCTTCAATCAATCCGACGAAAAAGTAGCCGTAATGAGAGGAACGGTGTACAGAATGGATCAGGATTTGTAGTCATCAATCTTCTGATAATTTAAGTAAACATTTCCCGATAGATTTCGTAGAGTTCAATAAATTGGAAACTATGGGCCTGAAAAACGAAACAAAATCTTTTTATCGCGAATATGTCTCCGGAATGAATTCGCAGCAACTCGGCAAAGAGTTCCATGCGGACTCCGACCGACTAAAAAAACTCTATCGCGATGCAATTCATGAAGCAAATCCCGATGAACCGGCCGATAATATTCCTGCATTTCAGAAATTTTTAAGCGTTTTAACGGCACTTACAAAACGCTTGAATCCGGTACGGAGGCTCGTTTTTGGCGTAGCTGTCCTTACCTTTGCAATTTATCTGGTCTTTTCAGTTTTAGGAATAGGTTTCTTCATTTATCATCCCATTCTGCTTCCTCTATCTTTCTTGGCCATTCTTGTTATTTTGATGATTGAACTGCTTGAAAAATCAGATGTTCAGCAAGAGCTCAATTTTGCCCGCGATATCCAGCTGAGCCTGCTCCCTCCATCAAGCGTAAAACGTGATAATTTAGAGTCTTATTCTTTTGCCGCCACTGCCCAGGAAGTCGGTGGAGACTATATTGATGTTATCAATACCGAGAAAGGGACCTATGTAGTTATTGCCGATGTGTCTGGCAAAGGGATGAGTGCAGCGCTCTATATGGTTCGTATACAGGCATTGGTTCATCTGCTTATCAACAAACAGCACCCTTCCCCAAAGGAGCTCTTTTTGGAACTTAATGACTATGTAAAATCAAATAAGTCCGATAAAACGTTTGTCACATCATGCGTCGCATATTTTCCTAAAGATGAGAACCACTTTCTGTTTGCCAGAGCGGGACATAATCAACCCATATTCTTCAGCCGGGAAATGGATGCAACTTTTCAGTTAAAAACTGAGGGAATGGCTCTCGGTATGACTTCTACGGATATACTGTCTAAAAATATGCGGGAAAAAAAGTTTCGGTTTGAACAGGGAGACAGCGTACTGTTTTACACAGATGGGCTAACAGAAGCACGTAATTCAAGTGGAGAAGAGTATGGAATTGATCGTCTTGACGGGCTGCTATCTATTTATGGATCACTGCACGCCAAAACGATATCCCAAAAAATTCAATCATCAATCGACTCTTTTCTCGGTGATGAAAAACCGATTGACGATATCACCTTTACGACGGTTCACAAAGTAGAACCGCCGAAAAAGATCTCTTAGCCTTTCAGCTCCACTCCTTTTTCAACCACTTTTTCGGCAGTAAGCCCAAGATGTTCGTAAACCTCTTCATAAGGAGCTGATTCACCAAAGCGATTCAGCCCGATAACGGCTCCTTCGCTGCCAACCCACTTGTGCCACCCCATTTCGGAACCGGCTTCAATGGAAATTCTGCTTTTAACTTTTGGAGGCAGTACTTCATCACGGTATGATTGTGGCTGAGCCTCAAACAGCTCCCAACTCGGCATACTTACCACGCGTGTTGAAATCTCTTTTTTCTCAAGTTCCTCAGCAGCACTAAGAGCAATTTCCACTTCCGAACCTGTTGAAAGAATCAACAATTCAGGATTTTTATTGGAAGCCTCTTTTAAGATGTATGCTCCTTTTTCAACACCGGAAACTGAGCCATACTTATTACGATCGAGTGTAGGAAGATTCTGACGGGTTAATACGAGGAGTGATGGACCTTCGTCATTTTCAACTGCAGCTTTCCAGCAGTAAGCTGTTTCATTTGCATCAGCCGGTCGGAACACATTTACGTTTGGAGTCGCCCTCATTGACGCCAGGTGCTCTATCGGTTGGTGTGTAGGTCCGTCTTCACCCAATCCAATACTATCGTGTGTAAAGACAAATATAGATGGAATTTTAGAAAGTGCCGCAATTCGGATTGAAGGTTTCACGTAATCAGAAAATACCAAGAATGTACCCCCGAACGGAATGATGCCGCCGTGCAGAGCCATGCCGTTCATAGCCGCTCCCATTGCGTGCTCTCGCACTCCGTAGTGGATATTTCTTCCTTTGTAGTTACCGGGTTGATAAATTCCCTTGCCATCCATATCGGTTTTATTACTTCCGGTCAGATCTGCTGAACCACCCACAAGATTGAAAATATGGTCTGCAAGCTCATTTAGAACAGCGCCGGAGGCTTTGCGCGTTGCCATTCCTTTCGAATCGGCTTCGAAATTTGGCAGAATCTCTTCCCAATTTTCAGGCATTTCCCTGCCAACAAAACTCTTAAAGCCAACTGAATCTACTGGATAAACTTTTTCATACTCTTTCAAAAGCTCTATCCATTCCGACTCCGCTTTACTTCCTGCCTCTACGGCTTTACGCATGTGACTTAATGCTTCATCGGGAATAAAAAATGGCTCACTATACTCCCAGCCCAGCTTCTCTTTTGTTAATTTAATTTCATCTTCCCCAAGAGGTGCACCGTGGGAATCGGCGGTACCTTCTTTATTCGGGCTTCCAAAACCAATGGTTGTTTTACACTCAATCAGTGATGGTGTATCAGTTTGCTGAGCGTTTCGAATCGCCTCTTCAATTTCTGTATGGTTGTGCCCGTCAATCTGCTGTACATCCCACCCGTACGCTTCAAACCGTTTCTTGGTATTATCCGTAAATGCCAGATCTGTAGACCCATCAATCGAAATCTTATTGGAATCATACAGATAGATCAATTTATCCAATTTCAGATGCCCGGCCATGGATGCTGATTCATGAGAAATTCCCTCCATTAAATCCCCATCACTTACAATACCGTACACGTAATGATCTACTACATCAAAATCATCTTTATTAAAGGTTTCGGCCATAAATCTTTCAGCCATCGCCATTCCTACACCGGTACCAAAACCTTGCCCGAGAGGGCCAGTTGTCGTTTCAACGCCGGGGGTCATTCCAAATTCAGGATGCCCCGGGGTGATGCTCCCAAGCTGGCGGAAATTTTTAAGCTCTTTAAGTGAAAGATCATACCCTGTAAGATGCAGCAGTGAGTACAATAGCATTGACCCATGCCCTGCTGATAGAATAAATCGATCGCGATCGAACCAGCGTGGGCTTTCTGGGTTATGCTTCAAAAATTTCGTCCACAGCACATAAGCTGCATCTGCCATTCCCATTGGCATTCCGGGGTGTCCTGAGTTGGCCGCTTGCACGGCATCCATGGACAGAGTTCGTATTGTATTTACACAAAGTTGATCGAGGTTGGAGTCTTTACTCATTAGGGTAGAAACGTTTTTTAGAGAGTCTTTTTAATTGATGGAGGAAGATAGATAAGTTGCTTTCCTTTTGAAAAATAAAAGGCAAAAAAAAAGCCACGCAAATTGCGTGGCTTTTAAAACTTTCGAAGTGTTAAGTTTAGCGTCTATTTGAAGATGCGTACCCTTCACACTCAAGTTCAAATTCAAGCTCGTGAGAAGCGGGATCAGAAAAATCACCGTAGTTGGCATTTTCAAACGCTTCACAAGCATTGGATGTGTCACCCATTCCTTTGTAAGCTGTTCCCAGCTCAAAGTATATTTTAGCCTGCTCTACAACACCACCGCTCTCATATTCAAGCGCTCTGTTTGCATGCCGAATGGCTTCTTCCCAGTTACCACGCTCATTACTAATTTCAGCTAGTCGGTAATAGGCATCAGCATATTCAGGATCGTACTGCTCTACTCGTTCAAGCATCTCAACTGCGCGTGTAAACCTGTCTTCATCAGCAAGATTTGCAGCTCTGTAAACTAGTTCTTGTGCAGCGCGGTTACGTGCGTTGTCCAAAGTTCGATTATCACCGCTTTCTTGCGCTAATTCGATGGCTCTATCGAAATACTCAAATATGGTATCCATATCGTCGGGAGTAGCTCGATTATAAACAAGTGCTTTTTGATAGAATGCGGCTGCATAATTGGGATTCAACTCAATTGCACTATCCAAACTCGCGTGTGCATCATCATATAGTTCTTCACGATATTCTACAACTGAGCGTACGTAATAAAGCTGAGGAATAGCGCCAGTTGCCTGCTCGACCACACGCTGACTTCCAAACTCTTCACCTGCATCTTTTGCATCTTTAAAATATTCCAGAGCTCTGTTAGCATTATCTATCGTTCGTTCATCTTGATACGCTCTGTAAGCTGTTGATGCACGGCTGGAATAAACTCGTGGTATGCGTTCTTCGATCTGCTCTATAATATCTTCAAACTCATTTTCAGTGGCAATTTCCAACGCTTCCCGGTACACTTCAATTGCATCCGCGAACTGCTGAGAGTTTGCTAAATCTTGAGCCTCATTATAAAGCGAAACAGCTTCACTTCGTGGGTCATCCTGAGCATGTGATATTTGGGTCACTCCAAACGCCAAAGCGAAAACCAAGCTGATTGATAGTATTTTATTGTAGAACTTCATGGCTTTATGGGTTAATTATGATTGCTGAATTATGAACGACGTTAAACTAATGAATTTTTTTTCACAAAAGCATTACTAAAATAGCTCAATTATTGAAACTGACTTTACTACAAAAAGTTTCCTAAAATGAAAAATTGGGTTGTGGCTTTTTCTTCTTATAAAAGTCACAAACGTACTTAACAGCATCTTCAGTATCATCTGTTAAATAAAACAGGTCGGTATCTCCGTTTGATATCAACCCGTCTTCTACCAATCGTTTTTCAATCCAATCGCACAAACCTTGCCAGTACTCTGTGCCGATTAGTACAATAGGAATCTTTTGAATTTTGTGAGTTTGGATTAAAGTCAACGTTTCAAAAAGTTCATCAAGTGTACCAAATCCACCGGGAAAAACGATAAATCCCTGTGCATATTTTACAAACATAACTTTACGAACAAAAAAGTATTTAAAGTTAATCTCATACTTAGCGTGCACGTAATCATTCAATCCCTGTTCGTGCGGTAGATCGATACCTAACCCTACCGATTTCCCTCCACTTTCCATGGCTCCTTTATTTGCAGCTTCCATAATTCCGGGGCCTCCACCTGTAATTACACCAAACCCATTTTCTGAAACCATTTTAGCTGCATCCACAGCCATCTTATAGTATTTGTTATCACTTTTTAAACGGGCTGATCCAAATATGGACACGCACGGGCCTACACGCATTAGTTTATCGTACCCATCAACAAACTCGCCCATGATTTTAAATACACTCCATAAATCATCACTCCCCTGCTTTTCAAAATGGTCAGCGGGTCTATTGTTCTCGGTAAAAAAATCAGGTACTGTCATAACTCCTCACTATCTGGATTTTAATGAAAATGAAAGTGAAACACCCGGCGATGATTCAGTCACCATCGTAGGCTGCAAAGTTCCATTGAAAGAAAGGTCATCAGACACATCAAAGCTTCTCATGTGTGCAAATACATACGCGTCAATGGCATTTAAAGCATACGCAAGGCCAAATGCAACAAACATCATGTCGCGCTGGTTTCGATATGAATTGCGAGTGCTTAACAATTCATTTGTGTTCAAACCTTCAAGCCGTTCGGGAGTAGGGCCAAATCTAAAATCGGTATCGGGGCCTCGCTCTGAGTTGTAATGAGCTGCTCGATAATCGCTATACTGATCGTGAAGAAACATTGCATAGACACCAATTCCGGCAAAAATTCCGTATACAATCGGCACTTTCCAAATCTGACGATTTTCAATTTGTCCCCACCCCGGAATAATTAGTGATTTTATTAATACCGATTTAGGTTCAGGATACTCCTCACTCTCGTTTTCCTGGTAAACACCAGTATTGGCCATTGTAGAGTAGTATCGATATTCCAAAAGTGAATAGTCTCTATCTATAACTTGTAAATCTGCTGACGGTTGCGAAAAAACCGGAATATCCATCAACAAAAAAACTATAACCGATAAAAAACTAATTCGTTTCATCAAATAGCTGGAGTAACCGTTCGAGATCGTCATTTGAGTAATACTCTATACGTATTTCTCCGCCTTTTCTTTTCTGTTTAATGCGAACTTTTGTACTAAAATTATTTCGAAGCCGCTTTTCAACCTCATCAATAAATGGAGAGCTATCTTCAGTCTTCTGAGATTTTTTCGTCTTCTGCTGATTCTTCTTATCCAGATTTTTAACATAATCCTCGGTCTGACGGACAGAAAGAGATTGTTCAACAATTTTATCCAGCGCTTTTTCCTGATCTTCTTTACTTTTTAAATTAATAAGAGATCTGGCGTGGCCCATCGAAATTTTCTCTTCCTTAAGCGCGACTTGTAAAAAATCGGGCAGTTGCAGCAGACGCATCATATTAGTGACTGTACTACGATTTTTACCAACTTTCTCAGCAACATCACGTTGAGTATAATCAAACTCATCCATCAACCGCTTGTAACCAAAAGCAATTTCGAGTGGGTTCAGTTCTTCTCTCTGGATATTTTCTATAAGCGCAAATGCTATGAGCTGTTCATCATCTACCTCGCGTATATAGGCTGGAATTTCTTCCTTACCCGCAAGTTTTGATGCTCTTAGACGTCGTTCACCACTAATTAATTCAAACCGCTTCTGGCCGATGTATCGCACCGTAATGGGCTGAATCAACCCATGTTTTTCTATTGATCCTGCTAGCTCTTCCAGAGCCTCTTCGTTAAAATCTTTCCTCGGTTGATGAGGGTTTGCCCTGATATGGTTTATCGGAATATCCAAAACCACATTCACTTTCTCAGTGGGCTCCAACGGCACCGCTGTTTTTACCTCTTCTGAACTCTCTCCCTCTTCCGCATCCTCTCTGTAATCCGGGAAAAAAGCACCTAATCCACGTCCTAATACTTTCTTAGACATATTATTTTTATTTGGCTAATACGGGGCTGTCTTTAAACAGTTTTTCGTTTCCTTTTATAATTTCTCGTGCCAGAGACAGATAGTTTTTTGCACCTACACTTGTAGCATCATACAAAATAGCCGGTTTACCAAAACTTGGAGCTTCAGCAAGTCGCACATTACGTGAAATTACAGAGGAGAAAACGCGATCATCAAAATAGCGTTTTACCTCGTCGGCTACTTGGTTCGATAGTCTTGTGCGAGTATCATACATCGTTAACAAGACCCCTTCAATTTCTAGTTCTGGATTTAGATGCTGGCGCACAATTTTTATGGTATTCAAAAGCTGGCCTAGTCCCTCTAGTGCAAAATATTCGCACTGAACAGGTATTAGAACAGAATCCGAAGAGGTAAGGGAATTAATCGTTAAAAGGCCGAGTGATGGTGGACAATCAATAATAACAAAATCGTAATCATCCCTAACTTCATCTACTGCCTTTAGTAGAATACGTTCTCGCTCATTACGATCTACCATCTCAATTTCTGCACCCACCAGATTAATATGTGATGGAACCAGCTCCAGATAAGGTAACTCAGTTTCCCGAACGGCGTCTTTCATGTCTATTCCGCCAACCATTACCTCATAGATAGAATTAGAAACCGTTTTTGGTTCAATTCCCAATCCACTTGTTGTATTACTTTGTGGATCTATGTCGATAATTAATGTAGAATGTTCGATCGCAGCCAAGCTGGCAGCTAAATTAATAGCGGTTGTGGTTTTTCCTACACCACCTTTCTGATTAGCAATAGATATTACTTTACCCATTTAAACGCCGGCATTAGTTAATTTTTTAAGGTAGTAGAATATAAGCCTCAGCTAAACCCTTACCAAAACAAGTTATTCACATCACAATGTGGAAAAGCATACTTAAAATCAATATATCTGCAATGATTTCAGTAACTTATCGCACTAATTTTTAATTACCTGAACCGGTTAAATGGAGACCGCGGTCTATAAATCGACCGGGTGATGAATGCTGTACGGGGCTTAATTTTCGATAACTCTCCTGGAGTGCGCTGTCAAAATTTGCATAATTCGAATTACCGGATTGGCTGCCAAAATAGAGAACATCATTTTTATCTACCCAAGGTTGAATTCTCTCAGTTTCTTGCCGCTGTTGTTCTAAAACATCCTGCCCACCTTCAAAAGTGCTTTGAATCGTTGCCTGCTGATTTTCTTGAAGTGGGTTGCTTATATTATCCGATTCTCCGGTAAGTAAAACTCCTGTCGAAACACTTAGAGCGAGTACAGCGGCAACCATTGAGACTTTTAAGTGGAATCGATCGTTCCAATTTTTCTTTGTTAAAGATTCCGCTTTCTGTAAGATAGATCCGGTAAGCTCTTTCGGAGGATCTACCAAAGGCAAACTCTGCAGTTTTCGTTTAATTCTTCTTATCGATTCAACCTCAATCAATAAGTTAGAATCGTTTTCGAGCTTACGTTCAAATTCCAGCCGTTCAGACGGATCCATTTCGTCCAAAACGTACTTAATACAGTCTGTATCCATTTTACTCATACACTGCTTTTTTCTTTCTCACGTTTTTCATCAAACATTTTACGAAGATTAATTAACGCGTACCGCATTCGTCCAAGTGCCGTGTTGATAGAGACATCCGTTAGGTCAGCAATTTCTTTAAACGGCATTTCGTAATAATGCCTCAGCATCACAACGGTTCTCTGTTCTTCAGGCAAATTCGAAATATGTTCGAGAAGTTCTGAGGTCGATTCATCAATCTCAAGCTTCTCTTGTTGTCCTACGGCATCATCGTCAGGTAATCTGTCGTAAAAATCAGTTTTCGACTCTTTGTCGTACGAGCTGTTAACGTCGACAAATCGTTTTTGTTTTCTGATGTGATCAATTGTTGCATTATGTGCAATCCGCATTACCCAGGCGATCCATTTGCCCTGTTCATTGTAGGTATCATCCATCTTGGTGATCACCTTCGTGAACGTCTCCTGAAAAATATCGTTGGTAACCTCGCGGTTGTGCACCATGCTAAATATATAAGAGTACACCTTGGCCTGATGTCTGTTCATCAGCTCCTTAAAAGCCAATTGGTCATCATCTTCACGATATAGATGTACCAGTTCCCGATCCTTCATTTGATCGTAGCTGCTCGGTATATGTTTTGATTTCTTCAGTCTCATAGGTCAAAAGGGGTTTGATATGTTAAACCAGCACCTGTTATTGATAACAAGTAATTACGAAATTGCATTCACTATATATCAGCTTCACAGTCAACACAAGCTGCATATATTAATACGTAATTACTGTGCTACCGGTTGAATCTAAATTAAAATTGATTAAAACTCTGTAAACATTCTATCACATCTTAATGTGATAACCTTAATCTTGCTGTTGCTGAAAGTAGTTAAAAACAGAGGACCCCACAGACGCACCAACTGCATTAATTAATTCCTGTTCACCTAACGCTTTAATTTTTTTAATTGACCCAAATTCCTTTAAAAGTTTTTGGGCTGTTTTATCTCCAACTCCATTTATCTCGGTAAGTTCCGTTTTAAGTGTTCGTTTTGATCGTTTTTTACGATGGTAATTTATGGCGAACCGGTGAGCCTCATCTCTCGCCTGCTGCAGCAGTTTAAGAGCTACTGAAGTTTTCGGAATCATCACCGGGTCAACTTTTCCGGGCAGAAACACCTCCTCAAGACGTTTGGCAATACCTGCAACTTCGCACTCACCATAGAAGTCGATCTCTTTTAACCCCTCCACAGCCGCACTTAATTGACCTTTTCCTCCATCTACCAAAATCAGATCGGGGATTTGCTCTTTTTCCTTTTTCACACGGCTGTACCGTCGTTTCACCACCTCCTTCATCGACGCGTAATCATCCGCGCCGGTCACAGTTTTAATTTTAAACCGTTTGTATTCACTTTTTCTTGGCTGGGCATCCACAAACGATACCATTGAGGCTACCGGATCGGTTCCCTGTGTGTTGGAGTTATCAAAACATTCAATTCTTCGCGGCAATCTCTTCAGACGCAAATACTCCTTCAAGTCCTTTACCGCCTGTGGAATACGATCTCTTTGCTGTTTCTCTTTTTCCAGGCGCCGCTCGCCCAGTTTATATTTCGCATTCGAAATTGCCATCTTTATCATCTGCTTCTTCTCCCCAATTTTTGGCACTTTAATCGGCACCTTTTTACCGTGCTGTTCCCATAAATACTCCTCCAGCGGCTCAGGATTCTCCATCGCGTGGCTCAGATAAACCTCATCGGGAATTGCCCCCGCAAACTGCCCCGTATAGTAATCCTCGGTAAAAGATTGGATCAACAAATCTTGTTCTTTCCCCTCGATATTCTTCAAAAACCGATGAAATTTCCCGATCAGTTTCCCTTCACGAACTTTAAAAAGCACACCACACGCCTCCCCTATTTCCCGTTCAATATCAATGGCAAACACATCACGATTTACCTGCTTATTATCTACAATCTTCATCTTCTTGTTGTATTTCACCAGCGATTCCATGCTGTCGCGAAGTTGCGCGGCCTCTTCAAACGCCAGCGCATCCGAGGCGATCTGCATCTCCTCTTTAATCTCCCGAATCAACCCCTCCGTTTTCCCGGAAAGCAACCGCTCCACCTTTTCTATGGCTTGATTATATTTTTCATCATCCCAATCGCCCGAACAATTCTGCAGATAGTCATCAAAACAGGAGTGCCATTTTGGAGCCCCTTTCGATTTATCAATCATTTTTGGTGAAACAGCGCAAGTACAGAGGTTAAACGTCTTTCGAATTGTCTCCAGCATCCGCCGCATATGCCCCACATGATCGTATGGCCCAAAATACCTGCTCCCATCCCGCACCACAGTCCGTGTGGGAAATACGCGCGGTTTGTGTCCTTTTGTGATGCAGATATACGGGTATGATTTATCATCGCGATACATGATGTTATACCGCGGCTGATGTTTTTTGATGAGGTTATTCTCCAGGATCAGCGCTTCCGCTTCCGAATCGGTAACAATCACCTCCACATCCTCAATTTTCGAAATCATCACCTTAATTCGGCCATCGTGGTTCCTGGAATCCTGGAAATAGGATCGTACCCGGTTTTTCAAACGTTTTGCTTTCCCCACATACAGATGGTTCCCGCGGCTATCTTTAAACTGATATACCCCGGGACTTTGCGGCAGGTGATCTACTTTTTCCTGAACGGAGATTGACATATGATGGATTTACGGTTTCTTTAAAAAATAGGAAACAGCCTCGTCGCGAAAAACATTTATATTTGGACTGATACAAATCAAATTCAACATAACTGCATGAAATCTACAGGAACCACACCTGATATTCCCATACTGTTCGAAGACAACCACCTGCTGGTGGTTACAAAACCGGCTGGAGTGCTCTCCCAGGAGGATCATACCGGCCGGCCCAATCTCTTAACCCTGTGTAAAGAGTACATCAAAAAAGAGCATAACAAACCGGGAAATGTATTTCTTGGACTGCTCCATCGGCTCGACAGGCCCGTAAGCGGTGTGATGGTTTTCGCAAAAACGTCGAAAGCGGCCTCCCGTATAAGCGAACAGATTCGCAAGCGTACCGTCAAAAAATGGTACCTGACGGTAGTTGAAGGAACTCCGCCCAAGAATGGGTTTCTAGAACATCACCTGCTCAAAAACAAGCAGAAAAACTTAGTAGAGGTTGTTCAATCACCACAAAAAAAGAGCAAGTTGGCCAAGCTCACATTCAAAACAGTAGAGCAAAAGGATCACTTAGCTCTCGTGGATGTGAACCTTCAAACCGGTCGCGCTCATCAAATCCGGGTGCAACTGGCTGCTATCAACTGCCCCATCAGCGGAGATGAAAAATATGGAACCGCAAGAAAGTACCCTATCGCGCTGCACGCCTACAAATTTAGACTCGATCATCCCACAAAAAAAGAGCCCTTAACATTTGAGGCACCCCTGCCCGACACCCAACCATGGACAAAATTTTCTACGCCCGCTACAAACGGTTGATACCGTGTTCATGTTTAAAAACCTCTGCCATAAAACGGCCCCAATTAGTAACGAAATTGGCTGCGTAGTTTGTATCTTTCAGCCACTACCGAAAAGATAAAATTAGCCCATGCAACTATTAGTAAATATTGATCATATCGCCACACTCCGGAATGCACGAGGGGAAGGATACCCCGACCCCGTGGAGGCCGCAACAATATGCGAACAGGCAGGAGCAGCCGGCATCGTATTTCACCTTCGGGGTGATCGGCGGCATATCCGCGATGAGGATGTCAAAAATTTAAAGAATTCTGTTAACGGCATCCTGGATTTTGAGATGGCTGCCACAAACGAGATGATCGAAATCTGTCTGCATACAGATCCCGACCTTGTCACCCTCGTTCCTGAAGGGCGCGAAGAACTTACAACTGAAGGAGGCCTGAATATGGAAACCGTATTTGATGATTTCCAGGATCGGGTGATTCCGGCATTTCGTGGTACAGGTATCACCACATCCCTTTTTCTGGATCCAAATTTAAAAGACATTGATCTTGCCCATGAAGTCGGTGCCGATGCCATTGAACTTCACACCGGTACATACGCTAATGCAGATACAAAAGAAGAGCAAAATCATGAGTTACAACGGCTTGTTAAAGCGGCTGAACGTATTCATGAAAAAGGAATGAGAGTAAACGCCGGGCATGGCCTCAACCTGGAAAACCTGCCATTATTAATTGATAATGTACCACACCTGGCAGACGTTAGTATTGGCCACGCATTGATCTCAAAAGCAGTATATTGGGGACTTGAAAAAACCGTGAAGGAGTATCTGAAAATTATGAGTGGGAAATCTTGATTCATCAAGTTATTCCCGATCACCTTACAATCTTTAAAGGACATTTATTTGACTGAAAAACAACATAAATCCGGCTACGCAGCAATCATTGGAAAACCGAATGCGGGAAAATCTACGCTGATGAACCGCATCCTCGGCAGCAAAATTTCCATCACTACGCACAAAGCACAAACCACACGCCACCAAGTTGTGGGTATTTTTTCTGATGATGATACGCAGGTCGTTTTTCTTGATACGCCCGGAGTTATCTCTCCCAAATATGAGCTGCAAAGTGCCATGATGAGAACAGTGGGCCGTGCCCGAGCCGATGCGGATGTCATCCTTTTTATATTTGATCCGACCGACCGCCACCCAACCGATGAAGTGATTGAACTACTGCGGTCTATCAACAAACCGATTCTTCTTGTTGTGAATAAAATTGATGTAATTGATCGGTCAAAAGCTGAAAAAAAAGTGGCTGACTTAGAAGATAAATTACGGTTTAAATCCATTCACTACGTATCAGCGCTCCAGGGAACGGGTACGGATGAACTCATGGATGCAATTCGAGGCCAGCTAATCCCCGGTCCTCCCTACTACCCCAAGGAAGATCTGAGCGAGCACCCTGTTCGATTTTTTGTCTCCGAGTTGATTCGGGAGCAGGTCTATCTTCAGTTCCAGGAAGAAATTCCATATTCCTGTACGGTAGAAGTAATTTCCTACGATGCGGATGTAGATATTGACCGTATCAACGCTGAAATTATTGTAAACAGAAATTCTCAAAAAGGGATGCTGATCGGCAAAGGTGGCAAAGCGATCAAGAATCTCGGCATCAAATCGAGGGAGTCCATCGAAGAGTTCATCGGGAAGAAAGTATTTCTCGATCTGCACGTAAAAGTGCGCGAGAAATGGCGTGAGAAGGAGAATTGGGTGCGGAATTTGGGGTATTAAAAACAATAATTCCCTCTAACAAAATTAAGTTTGAAAATAAATTTGCATCCAACCACTAAACAGCGCTATCCTACAAGTGTGAAAAACAACAGGAAAAATATCACCAATTTTTGTTTCTGCATGATGTGTATGTGTATCAACACATGATGCAGAGGGTATAGTTATTTTTCGAAAGAAATTTAAGCCCTCTGGGAAACCGGCAGGGCTTTTTTGTTGTTCACTATTTTGATATTCGTTCTTTAATTTTTTTGAACTCTTATCCAGAAAGGTGGAGGGACAGGCCCTGCGAAACCTTAGCAACCGCCCTGATTAAATTCAGGGGTTAGGTGCTAAATCCTGCTCGAGACGGCAATTTTGCCGTAATCGGGAAAGATGAGATGATCAGGCATATTCTATAGCAGTACACATAAGCCTCTTCTGAAAATCTTTCCCACAGGATTTTTGGAAGAGGCTTTTTTTGTTTCTCTCCTCTCGGGAGGAGACAGATCAAAACTTGTGCAGAGTTTTGATCAGAGGTGGGTTGACGAGACGTTGATGAAGATTGGAGGTACATCCAGGCTTCTCAGCCCTACGAACCCACCTCTTGTCTGACGCTGAACGCTTTCAGACATATCCCATCCGGTGGAGGGGAGTTTTATGACTCAACGTTTTTTTTAACGATTAACCATTACTAAACCATTGAAAAACACATTTGGCAGCTGGTACGAAAAGAAAATGCGGGCTACTCCGGAACTATCTGAGGAGACCGATCTAATCGAAAAACAGCTGGATAACATCCAAACCATTGCGATTGTGGGAATTTCCAGGAATAGACATAAGGACAGCTACTTTGTGGGCCGGTACCTGCAGAATGCCGGCTACAATATCATTCCTGTAAACCCCGAGGCTGATGAAATTTTGGGCAATAAAGCATACTCCGATTTGATATCCATACCCGATGATATTGACGCCGTGGATGTTTTTATCAAACCTGAACATGTATCGAAAGTTGTTGACCAGGCTTTGGAGGTAGACCCCAAAGTGATCTGGCTGCAGCTGGGTACGGGAGATCACCCCGAAGAGGTTCAGCGAGCTGAAGAAGCCGGAATCATGATGGTTCAAAACCGATGTATGAAGGTCGATCACCAGTTTCTGATTCGTGACAGGGATAAAGGGAAAGAGTAAATATGAAGATTTAATCCTCCCCTCCTTTTTAAGGAGGGGCCGGGGGTGGTTCTTTTTGGATTAAGGTTCTTGATCCAACCACCCCTTAATCCCCTCCTTGGGAAGGAGGGGAAAATATCAACGATATTAAATAACAACCAGTAACTAAACCAACAAGCACATGAGCACCAACGGACAAGACAAAAACTACAAATTTGAAACGCTGCAATTGCATGCAGGCCAAGAGCCCGATCCTACAACCGGAGCGCGAGCTGTACCGATCTATCAAACCACCTCTTACCAGTTTGATGATACCGAACACGCAGCTACCCTTTTTGCACTAAAGGAGTTTGGCAACATCTACACGCGGATCATGAATCCGACCAACGATGTGTTTGAAAAACGAATTGCGGCACTCGAGGGAGGAGCGGCAGCCGTGGCAACGGCATCGGGTCAATCCGCACAATTTTTAACCGCCATTACACTGGCTGAGGCGGGTGACAATATCGTATCTACTCAAAACCTCTACGGCGGAACCTATAACCAATTTAAAGTAACATTACCCAGGCTCGGAATTGATGTAAAATTCACTGAGGATGATTCTCCTGAAAAATTTGAGGAGCTGATTGATGATAAAACCAGAGCGATTTATATCGAAAGCATTGGGAACCCTCGTGGAAATGTGCCTGACTTTGAAGGTATATCAGCGGTAGCCAAGAAACATGGTGTAGCCCTTGTTGTGGATAACACCTTTGGAGCAGGCGGGGCCATTGCACGGCCGATTGATCACGGTGCAAATGTGGTTGTAGAATCTGCCACGAAGTGGATCGGCGGACACGGAACCAGCGTCGGCGGCGTGATTGTAGATGCCGGGAATTTCGACTGGGGAAATGGACGCTATCCCCTGTTTACGGATCCGTCTCCCTCCTATCACGGGCTGAATTTCTGGGAAGTATTCGGCGAAGATGGGCCTTTTGGAAATATCGCTTTTGCAATACGCGCCAGGGTTGAAGGACTCCGTGATGTAGGTGCTGCTCAATCTCCATTTAACAGTTTTTTGTTACTACAGGGACTCGAAACACTGTCTTTGCGTGCTGAACGTCACGCCGAAAATGCGCTAAAACTGGCTGAATGGCTTGATAAAAATGAGCACACATCATGGGTTAACTACACAGGATTACCTAATCATCCCCATCACGAAAACGGGAAAAAATATCTGCGTGAAGGACGATTTGGAGCCGTACTCACTTTTGGAGTAAAAGGCGGGTATGATGCGGCCCTGAAATTTATCGAAAATGTAGAGCTGGCGAGTCACCTTGCCAACGTGGGGGATGCCAAAACACTGGTGATTCATCCGGCATCCACAACACACCAGCAGCTGACGGAGAAAGAGCAGGCATCCGGTGGAGTAAAAGAGGATCTGATTCGTGTGTCGGTAGGTATCGAGCATATTGATGATATCATTGCCGATTTCGAATCTGCTTTTAAGAAGATTGAGGTGACGGCTTGAGGATTATGCATTGAATCTGTCCAAAAAGAACGTCATCCCGCACTTGATGCGCTCATCTTTTGAACGCGCCAGCGAAATCTCCTATCCCTAACAAAGGCAGGAGATGCCGGATCGGAGTCCGGCATGACAGAATTGATAATTAATGTTCTTTTTACACGCCCTTTTTGGACGGCTTGATGGGGTGTTGATGGAGCGTTGATTAGGTTTGGATTCAGATCCAACCTTCTCAACCCTGCGAACCCACCCCTTGTCTGACGCTGAACGCTTTCAGACATATCCCCTCCGGTGGAGGGGAGTTATTAATAAAAAAACCCGGACTCGAAAGTCGAGCCCGGGTATGAACCAAAACGCCGGAAGGAACTTTTAGCGGAGACCTTGCCGGCATTAAGACTTAAAACCAAGATACAAATGAGTAACGTAAAATTCGCATACTGGGCACCGAATGTCAGTGGTGGACTTGTGGTTTCAAAAGTTCCACAGAACACCGGCTGGGATTATGAGGCCAACAAACGATACGCACAAACTGCCGAACAGGTTGGATTCGAATACGCCCTGCTTCAAACACGTTTCATCGCCAGTTATGGCGCTGATAAACAGCTCGAAGCGGCAGCTCTCGGATCAGCTTTAGCTGCAGTAACAGATAAAATCAACCTGATATCCGCCGTGCATCCGGGGTTATGGCATCCCGCCGTGTACGCAAAAATTCTCTCTACCATCGACAATATCAGTGATGGCCGTGTTGCCGTAAACGTTGTGAGCGGTTGGTTCAAAGGAGAGTTCACCGCCTTTGGTGAACATTGGCTTGAACACGG
>SKWF01000167.1 GCA_007129085.1 Balneolaceae bacterium
CCGGCCTCCTCAACCACCTGAAATGCCATACGTTTGATGGTTCTGTGCAGTCGACTATTGTTGAGTAAAATCATAGGTGATTAAGAAATCGGTGTTTACCTTGAAAGTATTCGGCAAATTTATTCAATTTCAGTGGGTTAATAAAACAGAACTTCATCAAAATCGTTATCCAATAAATTGTAATAAAATCGGAACGTTATGAAATCTATACTGCGCAACTCCCTTATCGGTGGTGGTACTTTCTTATCCGGTTTGGCAACAGGTCTTTTTATTCACTCGATCTCCAAAAAAAGTTTCTATAAAACTTTGCGGCGTTCATCAAACCGAACATTAGACACGATAAAGAAACTACCGGAAATAACATTTGGGAACGTACAGAGCCCGATTCCAAAACTTTTTAAAGAATCTGATACCATTATCCTGCGTCAAGAAGATCTCCGTGATGTCTGATAAAACCTTTCCACATCGTGAAGCTTTTTTGCAGTGGATTTGGGCCAACCTTGAGTTTGAGGCCACAGATCTCCAAACGATAGACGGCCAGCCGGTTTCAATTGTAGATAATGGCAAACTGAACAATGGTGCCGGACCTGATTTTTTGGCCGGTCATGTGCGCATTGATGGCATTTCGCACTACGGGAATATTGAAATTCATACATCAGAGTCGCATTGGAGAGCGCACGGCCACCAAAACGATCCGGCATTTAATAGCGTGGTACTACACGTTGTTTATCAATCTGCCGAAAATAGGAAGCCGGCCTACAGAAAAGATGGAACTCAACTACCTCTGCTTGTGCTTAAACCCTTCATCAAAAAACCGCTGCAATCGTTATTGAATGCGAGCCATACGCCCGGACTTCCTTGTGGAAATCAAGCCACTTTTATCAATCAACATGCTTTTGAGAAACAGATCGAATTTGCGCACAGAGAGTATTTTAACCTAAAAGTTGATGAATTTCTCACTCGTTATGATCCCAGTTTACCGCCATCTGAGGCGTGGAAACTTGCGTTAATTCATAACCTTTTTATTGGTCTGGGGATCTCTCAAAATCGAATATCGATGGGGCGTCTGTTCGATGTCGTTCATGGTTCTGATGTTCAATGCGATTCTCTCCCTGAATTCTCAAGGGATATTCTTCAAATGGCTTTTGCACCATCTGAGTTGCATCATTTTAACTGGATAAACTCCGGGATGCGGCCGGCAAGTCAGCCTTCTGTTCGAATAGAGCAGGCAGCCGCGCTCTACGTTCATCTGCAAAAAACACCATTTCGAACTATTTTAAAACAAGGTGTAGATTTCTGGAATACTCTCTACTCTCAAATCCCTCCAAATTACCACTCCGGCAAACAGATGAAATCCCTTCTGTTTTACACCGTATTTTTACCAGGCATCTATTTGATTGGAGATCTGTTCCAATCAGAAAAGCATCGCAGGAGTGCTTTGAACCGATGGGCAGAAGACACCCAGCAGGTGCCCGCGGTTATTCAAAAACCTTTTACGAAATCCGGGTTTTCTGTATCATCTCAAAACCGTAAATTGGGCATGGCTCATCAATTAAAACGGTATTGCCATAAATTGCAGTGTTATCGCTGCGAGATATTTAAAAATGCAATTTCCTCTTGATTGATTTCTAATGACTTTCTATCTTTGGGGTCTGTGCAATTTAGCAAATATTGCCCGGTCGTCTAATGGCAGGACACCTGGTTTTGGTCCAGGCAGTGGGGGTTCGAATCCTCCCCGGGCAACATCTAATAAAAAGGGTGCCTTTTAGGACATCCTTTTTCTTTTACTCACACTTGAAACAATAGTTCATTGGATACACCACTGGCAATTTTTGCAGGGAGAAGCAACGTTGCACTGGCTCGCGCCATTGCTGAAAGTTATGGAACCCAACTTGGTGAAATTACCATTAAGAATTTCTCCGATGGAGAGATTTATGTAAAGTATGAGCAGAGTATCCGAGGTGAGGATATTTTTGTGGTTCAATCCACACCTCCCTCCGGAGATAATATTCTTGAACTACTAATGATGCTCGATGCGGCAAAACGAGCGTCTGTTAAGCGGGTTACGGCTGTAATGCCTTATTTTGGCTACGCGCGTCAGGATCGAAAAGATCAGCCACGTGTTTCCATTGCTGCTAAACTGATGGCGAATTTATTGGTTGAAGCCGGAGCCGACAGAGTTCTAACCATGGATCTGCATGCTTCGCAAATTCAGGGCTTTTTTGATATCCCCCTGGATCATCTTTACGCCAGCAAGGTTTTTCTGGATCATTACAGAAAAAACCCAATGGAAGACCTTGTAATTGTAGCTCCTGATGTTGGCAGTATTAAAATGGCTCGTGCGTATTCTAAGCGACTGAATGCCGGGTTGGCTTTTATAGACAAAAGACGACCTAAACAGAATATTGCCGAAGTGATGAATATTATAGGTGAGGTAGAAGGTAAGAATGTATTAATGATCGATGATTTGATCGACACAGCCGGCACGCTTACAAATGCTGCTGTAGCATTAAAAAAACGAGGTGCGGTTTCGGTAAATGCGGCGTCAACACACCCCATTTTATCCGGCCCGGCCTATCAACGAATTGAAGATTCGCCTATTGATGAACTGCTTGTAACTGATTCGGTGCCGCTTCGAAAGCCATCTGATAAGATTAAAGTATTAAGTGTGGCCGGTATTTTTGCGGAAGCCATTGAACGGATCCACACAAACAACACCATTAGTGCACTTTTTGATGATTAATTTAATAAACACGTAAAACCATGACGCAACCAGAATTATTTCCACTAGAGGGAACAAAAAGAGAATTAGGCAGAAAAGAATCTGAAAAACTGCGTGATGAACTTCGAATTCCAGCCGTACTTTACGGGCCGAAGGTAGAAGAGAATATCCATTTTTCGGTACTTGAAACCGATCTTGAAAAAATTCTTTCTGTTAACAAAACGAAGCTGCAAAATTTAACTGTAGAAGGGAAAGAGTTTAAAACACTTCTAAAAAATGTAGAGTTTGATCCCGTAACAGACCGCGCTCTACATGCAGACTTTTATGTGCTCGATCCTGAATCTCCTGTTACACTAAAAGTGCCTATTAAGCTCAACGGTGTTGCAGCAGGTGTTCGAGATGGCGGTGGCCGTGTATTCCAGCCGATGCGAATTGTTCGAGTACGAGTACTGCCAGACAACATGCCTTCTCAATTTGAAGTGGATATCTCTCCACTCGAAATTGGTGACTCCATCCACGTTAGTGAATTAGAGATGGAAGGTATTGAGCCTCTTGACGACTCATCCAGAACTATTGTAACTATTGCGCCTCCAAAATCCGAAGAGCTCTTTACAACATCTATCGAGCCGGACGAAGATCTACTCGACGAAGAAGCCGAAGAACTCGAAGAAGGAGAAGAGCTCGAAGAGGGTGAAGAGCCTACTGAAGAGGGCGAAGAAGGAGACGAAGAGTCCAAAGAGTAAGCTGATTTCAGCAAAACATTATGGCTATTATAACCGGCCTTGGTAATATAGGCTCGAAATATAAAGGAACACGCCATAATGTTGGATTTGAGGTTGTCGATAAACTTGCTGATGACCTCTCCATATCATTTTCCGAAGAAGGCCCTTTCCATATTGGAGAGGGTTCTTTTAAAGGGAAAAAAGTAATCCTCATCAAGCCAACCACTTTGATGAACCGCAGCGGGAAAGCTGTCGGTAAAATATTGGCTCAATCGGGCCTATCCCCTGATCAATGCCTTGTCTGTTACGATGATATAAACCTCCCACCCGGGAAAATACGTTTGCGCCCATCGGGAAGTGCAGGAGGCCATAACGGTATTAAAGATATTATCGATACGATTCAAACGGATCAATTTCCACGTTTACGAATAGGAATAGGCAGCGACTTTGGAAGAGGACGCCAAGCCGACTATGTACTCTCACCATTTAACGAAGATCAACGCATTGCCGTAGACCAGGCAATCGATCAATCCTGCGAGGCAATTCTTACATTTTTACGAGCAGGAATTGATATTGCAATGAACGACTTTAATTAACAGCGTTAGCGTTATGGATCTATTTAAACTGATTTACGAGCACGATATTCGGCTTGATGAACTGCGTGGCCGGCACACCGACCGCAACAAGCAGGAAACCTCTACAAGTATTGAGGACTTCATGGCGCCGGACCCCACCTACTCGAAGTTTTATATTACCGGTACAGTGCCTGACAAACCCGCATTCGGCATCAATACACTCTCGAAGTACAGTGAGGTTATGAAGGCGGTTTCAGGTGCGCTAAGCGACTACAACACATTCACGGAAAAAGGTTCTGATCCACGTTCTTTTATCCAAGCCGTTGAAGAGTGTGAAATTGGACAGCCAATCATCCTTTCAGAATACAGATCTATCGACTGGGACTTTAACCGTTTTACGATTGATTCAGACAGTAATGTGGGACACAAAAAAGAGGCGATTGCCACCCTGCTGAAAACCGACGATCTGCTGCTCTATAAAGAGCATGCGCACGATGGTTTTGACCTGCACCTTTTCAGCAAAAAGAATATCTACAGAAGCTTTTTCTATCCTCTACAAAAAATGGTGTCTGATGATTTTCGATTTTTCAGTATGAATGGAAAACGAATTACATCCGAGCGGAAATTTTATTTTGAAACATGGACCCTCGACCGGCCACCTCACGGTGTGGAAGAAGTATTTAAAGAGACGGTTCTTTAAACAGCGTCGATTATCCCGGTTTTTTAGCAATTAACAACAGCCTTGATGATTTCCCGGGATCAAACTCTCCCCCTGAATAATCTCCCTTTACCGATTCCAGGGAAAACCCACACGCTTCTAAATTTTTTCTGAACCAGTTTAAATCGTAAAGCTTTACCCGCTCCTGGTATACAACCGGCTTTTTAAGCTTCTCTCCCTCGAATTTGATCTTTTTAAAAACGGCTCCATCTTCGATATATCGCTTAATATCGTACTCTAAATCTTCATACGATCCAGTTTCGCTCGGCACCAAATCTCTGCGAACTTTTTCGGCATTTAAAAAATCGATCATAAATAGTCCGCCGGAACGCAACATGCTATATACACCCTCCAGTACTTTTCTGTTCTCATCATCATCTGCAAAATAACCGAAGGTGGTAAAGAGATTTACTACGGCGTCAAACTCTTCGTTCAGCGGATTTCTCATATCACGTACAAGAAATCGCACTCGCTCAGCACTGATTTCTTCAGCTATTTGATTTGCCTTTTGTATAGCCTGTCGCGACAAATCTATCCCTGTAACATCATACCCTTTATCAGCCAGTGTTAATGAATGCCGGCCCCTGCCACACCCAAGATCTAAAATCTTGCTGTACTCCTTTACCGGGATCACCTTCTCAATATACCGAGCGAGTTTTTTTGCTTCGGCTACATCGCGATTTACATACAGTTTTTCATATAATGGGCTGTCAAACCACTCTTCAAACCAGCTCATGCAAAATCCTTTTTTAATTCCTTTTATTCTGAGCTCGATTTATGTCCATA
>SKWF01000078.1 GCA_007129085.1 Balneolaceae bacterium
ATTTTTCGGGAACAGCTACAATAGATGAACGCAGTATTTATCCTGTGGTTGTATCAAGAGGTGGGAATATTGTTGGTGTAATAAATATGGTTCTGGCCGATAGCGATTCCATTGAGTTTAATGCAGAACTGCCCGACCTGCCAAATACCGCAACTGTTTCATCCCGAGAAAATGATGCTTATGAGGTTTATGAACGCCTGGAACGAAGTTTTAATCGGGTAGCCCTCTTTATAAATGCGGGCAGAATAGGGAGCGACGAAGTTGAGGATGAACTTCAGAAATGGAGTGATCTCTATTGGAGCCTTTATGAAGATCGACACGGAACACTTGCCGCAGAAAATTCCGCTTCATCTTCGTTATCGCTACTACAGGGGTGGAATGATGAACTTATGATGCAACGGGTTGATACACTTTTAACTAAGGATCAATATCTGCCTGAAACCGCCCGTCAACTGGCCCTGCAATACCATGCTGATTCCGAAGGGCTGGATCGTGCACTTTCATTTCTTGATGAGCTAGAACAGCTTTCAACGTCCGACTTGGAGTCGCAACGGCTGAAAATGCAGCGAATTGAGATATTGTACGACAGTGCTCGCACCGAAGAGGCAACGGAGCATTTGAATAGATTTAAAGCAGATTTTGCTGATAATGAGGCCGCCATGGAGTGGGCCGACAATATTACATACGATCTGGATATGCTTTCCCCGGGACAACCGTTTCCCGACTTCGAACTGGAAACCACAACCGGTGATGTAGTAAGCAACGAATCACTAAAAGGATCTCCTTTTATGATCGAAATTACCCGGTTCGATAATCCACTTTACCAAGAACAATTTGAACGAACCATCGCTATCCACCAGATTTATAACAGTTTTGGTTTGGAGGTAGTAACTGTTCCGGTTTCAACTTCTCAAACCGCATTAGATGCTTTTTTTGATGAACGAAGCAGGTTATGGAGTGTAGTACAGCCCGGCACATTTGATGCCGAGGAGTTTTTGGATCTCTACAACGTAAATCAGCTGCCAACACGCTTTTTAATAAATGACAACGGTGAAATTATCCGCCGTTATATCGGAACGGAGTACGACGATATTGTACGTGGACTCCAGCAAATTTTAACTCAACAGGAAACTGAATCATGAGAAATTTTTTAATTGCAGGAAACTGGAAAATGAATGCCGGGCCATCAGAAGCTCGGGAAATTGCATCGAACCTTGTTGATGCTTTGAATAATGGATCCTTTTCTGCCGAAGCATTGATTTGTCCACCAGCTATATCTATTCAAACTGTATCTGAAATTTTTGCCGACTCACCCTTTAAGGTAGGCGCTCAAAATGTTCATACCGAAGATAATGGCGCTTTTACCGGAGAGATAAGCACATCAATGGTAAAGGACCTGGATGTCACGCATGTGATTGTTGGCCACTCCGAACGTCGAGAATATTTTCATGAAACAGATAAACTTGTAGCAAAAAAGACGAAAAAGATTATTGATGATGGCCTTACCGCTATTGTTTGCGTGGGTGAAAAGCTGGACAAACGAAAAAGTGGCGATCATGAAAAGGTTGTTCTAAATCAACTTGATCATGCGCTTAATGCCATTACGCGAGATAATGCAGCGAATTTAGTTGTAGCGTACGAACCGGTTTGGGCTATTGGAACCGGGGAGACAGCAACGCCGGAGCAGGCTCAGGAAATGCATAGATTTATTCGCTTCCAGATTTCAGAACGCTGGGGTAAAGACCGTGCTGAAGAAGTTAAAATTCTATATGGCGGCAGCATGAAGCCAAAAAATGCCGAAGAACTGCTTTCGCAGCCGGATGTTGATGGTGGTTTGATTGGTGGCGCCAGCTTAAAGGCAGACAGTTTTTCAGAAATTATCTCCATAGCAGAAAAGATCTCAAAATAATGAGCGGCAAACGTGTATTACTTCTTGGTGGCGGCGGCAGAGAGCACGCAATGGCGTGGAAATTGTCACAGTCATCGCAACTCGATCAACTTTTTATCTCACCGGGTAATCCCGGTACGGCCAATCATGGGATAAATATTGAGCTTAATAATTCCAATTTTTCTCTAATCGAACAATTTGTTGAGCAAGAGAATATTGATCTCATTATCGTTGGACCGGAGCAGCCACTGGTAGATGGAATTGCAGATTATTTTGCTGATAAAAATATTGCCGTTTTTGGCCCTTCGAAAATTGCCGCACAGCTTGAGGGGAGTAAAGAGTTTGCAAAAGATTTTATGCAGGCATACAGTATTCCTACGGCAGATTTTAAAACATTTACGGCAGACAATTTTGATGACGCATCCGAATACACAAAATCGAAAGGATCTTATCCTGTTGTGTTAAAGGCGGATGGCCTGGCCGGCGGTAAAGGGGTTTTTATCTGTAAAGATCAAGATGAGACGGATGCACGGCTCGATCAGCTTCAAACGGACCAAAAGTTAAAGGAGGCTGCATCAACCCTTGTTGTGGAAGAATTTATGGAGGGGGAGGAGGCGTCTGTTTTTGTGATTTCAGATGGCAAGGATTATAAAATTTTGCATAATGCCCAAGATCATAAACGTATTGGTGAAGGAGATACCGGCTTAAACACCGGCGGTATGGGAGCTTATTCTCCTGCACCGATTATGAGTGATGAAATGCTAAAGAGGGTAGATCGGGAGATCATCAAACCGACAATAGACGGTATGAAAAAAGATGGACACCCATATAAAGGTGTGCTGTATGTTGGGTTGATGATTACCGAGCACGGCCCGAAAGTGGTGGAGTATAACTGCCGTTTTGGTGATCCGGAGTGCCAGGTGATTTTACCGCCGCTAAAGAATGACCTGCTGGAGCTGATATTGTCTTGCGTGAACGGGGATATTCAATCTAAAGATATTGAGCTGGATGACAATTATTACTGCTGCGTGGTGATGGCGAGTGAAGGTTATCCTACGAGTTACGAAAAAGGGAAAGTGATATCCGGAATTGATACGATCGATTCTGACTCTATTGCTTTTCATGCCGGTACAAAATTGGATAATGATACCCTTATCACCAGCGGGGGCCGCGTATTGAGCATTGTTGGAAAAGGTGATTCCCTGCAGGCCGCAATTGATCACGCATACAAGAATTTGGAAAAGGTGACGTTTTCTAATAACTATTTTCGCAGCGATATCGGCAAAAAAGGGTTAGAGAAACTCTCCTGATTTTTGGCTGCTGCTGTAAAGGTAAAGAGATGCCAGAAAATACATTGCAGAATACCGATTTTATTTTCGATAAATCGCTTTCCTTTCGTGGAAAAGCTGAGAAGGTGTATAAATTTCAGCGGCAAAATAGTCCGCTTTATCACACATTTTCTGATCACTTTTCCCAGCCGGATTCTGAGAGTTTTGATCCATATAGTATTCCGCTTCTGCCGATTCGCGCATTTAAGGAGGCCGAGGTCATTGTCCAAAATCGGAAGCCGGAACTACTTTTTAAAAGTTCCGGGACGGGTTCATCAAACCGAAGCAGACATCTCGTTGCAGATGCAGATCTTTATCGAAAATCGATCATAACGGAGTTTACCAGGTATTTCGACCTCTCAAACTCCGCAATTTTAGCCTACACGCCCGGATATAATGAAAACAGGCATTCATCCCTGATTTGGATGCTGAACTATTTGATCTCTAAAAGTGGTTCAGACTTCAGCCAATTTCTCCCGGTTGGAGAGCCGATAGATCCGGCGTTGGTTCAACAAATTGCCGATAAAGGAGAGGCGTTGATCCTCTTTGGTGCAGCATTCGGGTTGATGGATGTTATAGAAATGGGAGATGCACATTTACCGGCCGGCTCTGTTATTATTGAAACAGGAGGTATGAAAACCCACCGGCGAGAGATGACCAAACATGAACTGCGACATGGACTGGCTGAAGGGTTTCAAATTCCATCGGAGAACATCCATTCGGAGTACGGTATGTGTGAGTTGCTGAGTCAGTGCTACTCAATTGGAAGTGAATGGTTCAAAACTCCACCATGGGTTGATGTTACCATCCGTGATCCTGAAGATTCTACCAGAATTTGCAAACCGGGCGAGGAGGGCAAAATCGGCATCATCGACTTGGCAAACATCTACTCGTGTCCATTTATTTTAACGGATGATCGCGGAATTGTAAATGAGGATGGCTTATTTCGTGTTGTGGGCCGATGGGATAGTGCTGAATTGCGTGGTTGTAACTTTTTAATCGATTCGGACTAATGGATAATCAAACAGTAGACAGATTAAACAGGCTGCATGACGCCATTACTGAATGGTTACGGCCGGATAACCACGATTTAAAAGAGGCTATTGACCGCACGGTAAATCAAAAACTGTTTAGCTTTGAGGATGTTAAACACCAAATTCTTGTTCTGAAAAAAACGCTCAATAAACGAGACATTTTACGTTGGGCGGAACCAATTTTAAAGCATGACGATAAAATTGAAGAGAAGAATATTCTCTGCCTGCATGCCGGAAATTTACCCCTTGTGGGACTACAGGATCTGCTTGCAACAATTATTGCAGGCCATCATTACCGGGGTAAAATCTCGCGAAAAGATCCGTACTTACTTCCATCCCTGTTAAAAATTTTAGCAAAGAAGGGATTGGTTGAACAGAACTCATGGACAACAGATCTTACAGACTTTTCGAACCGGAAAGCGGAGGCTGTACTTTTTGCAGGATCCACAAACTCTGTGAATGATGTCTTCAACGAACTTGAGAATATGGGAATTGCTACCTCCAATACACCCGCACTTGTTCGCACAGCCGATTTCTCCATTGCCTATATCGAAGATTCTGCCCCGGAAACAATGAATCAGCTTGCAGAGTCAGTTTTTAGGTATGGTGGTAAAGGGTGCAGGTCAGTAGCCATGGTTGTGGCACCATTCAGCCTAAAATCTAAAAAATGCGGATTTACCGATTATATTGAACAATTTTTGATGAAGGCGCCTCAGCATGATAAAGCTCCACCGGCTTTATATCAGCGCTATGCATACAATAAAGCAGTGGGGATTGACCAGGCCTGGCTGGATAACTTTCTGATTGAAGAGACCGATATACGTCCATCTATACCGTATGTTTTGCATTGGGTGCAGGGAGGAAAAGAGAAACTCGGGGAATTGATACAGAAATATTCTGCCGGTTTACAAACCGTGTATGTAAAAGATCCAACCGTACAAATTGATGGGGTAAATCCAGAGCTTTTGGTAGATGCACAACAACCACCGATTTATTGGAAGCCGGATGGGGTTGATTCGGTGGAGTGGTTACTTCATCTAAATGAACAGAAATAGTGGTGATTCTTCATCAGATTCGATATCCTCAAACCACTGATTTTTCCTTTAACTGATTTTCTAATCCATTGGCAAAACCGACAAGCATAGACTTTTTTAAAGAGACGCGTAAAAGCATAAGATCTGCCGAGCAACGCAAGCCTGTCTATTTTTTTTATGGAGAGGAACAGTTTTACATGGATAAGCTACAAGAAGAGATTACAAAATTA
>SKWF01000008.1 GCA_007129085.1 Balneolaceae bacterium
GAGAAATAAGCCCCTCGTCCGACGATTGTCTTTTTCGTCGGACGAATTCGGTTTGAGATAAACGCTCCTTACCCTATCCCAAAATAGGCAGCCCGCTCTTTAAAGTAGGGGGTAAATACTTGTTTAAGGGATTGATGTGATTCATGCTCTAAATCAGAATCACTCTCTATGATTTTCCACGCATCGTTTTTGGCCTGCTCCAGCAACAGGCGGTCTTCCACAATATCCGCATACTGAAACTCCGGAAGTCCGCTCTGCTTGGTGCCGAGGAAATCACCCGGGCCGCGCAGCTTCAGGTCGGCTTCGGCAATCTCAAAGCCGTCATTCGTCTCCACCATCTTTTTGAGGCGAAACCGGCCCGATTCTGAAAGCTTATCTCCCGGCATTAAAATGCAGTAGCTTTGGCGGGTTCCGCGGCCAATTCGTCCGCGAAGCTGGTGGAGCTGCGAAAGACCAAACCGCTCGGCGTGCTCAATAATCATCACGCTGGCGTTGGATACATCAACCCCAACCTCAATAACCGTGGTTGAGACGAGAATCTGCAGATCTCCCTCCACAAACGACTGCATTACGCCCTCTTTCTCATCCTGTTTCATCTGGCCGTGCAGCAGCCCAATCTCAATATCAGGGAAACGCCGCTTTAGTTTTTCAAAACCCATGGTGGCATCTTTCAGGTCGAGCGCTTCCGACTCCTCAATAAGTGGATATACAATATACGCCTGGCCGCCATCAGCTACGGTTTGTCGCAGAAAATTGTAAACGTCCTCCCGGTCTCTGTCTCTGCGTACCGCCGTTTTTATCGGCTTTCGGCCGGCCGGCATATCTTTCATCACAGAAATGTCGAGGTCGCTGTAGAGCGTCATCGCCAGGGAACGGGGAATGGGAGTTGCCGACATCACCAACAGATGAGGATGATCTCCCTTCTGCAAAATTTCCGTCCGCTGTTTTACCCCAAAGCGATGCTGCTCATCAATCACAGCAAGCCCCAGCTTGTTAAACTTCACAGCCTCCTGAATCACGGCATGGGTTCCAACAACGATACTGCATCGTCCGCCGGAAATATCAGCGAGTACATCATCGCGCAACGCCTTTTTCTGCCCGCCCTGCAGCAACCGAAAGTGAACTCCCAAAGGTTCAAGGAATTTTTTGAGGGTATAGTAATGCTGTTCGGCCAAAATTTCGGTAGGAGCCATCATCGCCGCCTGGAAGCCGGAATCAACGGCCATCAGCATGGCGCCAATTGCCACAACCGTTTTGCCGGCGCCTACATCACCCTGTATCAACCGATTCATCTGCACGGGCCTGGCCAAATCGTTTCGGATCTCAGAGAGCGTCGTTTTCTGTCCGTCCGTTAACGCAAATGGCAAGTGATCATTAAAAAACGTCCGGGTAAGTTTCCCCGGTTTGATGGGGTTCGATTCGGCCCTCGAAATCTGGATCCGCTTCACTTTCGCCATGCTCATCTCAAACAGAAAGAACTCCTCATATTTAAACCGTTCCAAGGCTCTTTCAGCGGCTTTTTTGTTTTCGGGTTGATGAACGTCGCGAAACGCTTGCTGCCTCTTAGGAAATTTGTGCTTTTCGATAATTTCTTCAGGCAAAAACTCCGGAATCTCTTTTTCAGCTAAAATATTCTCAATCCAACCCTGCACAATTTTATTCGAAATATATCCCTTGGAAAAATGTTGATTGCTGGGATAGATTGGGGTGAGAGTTTTCGTTTTTTGAGCATCTTCTGGGGATTCAAGCTGATCTACCTCGGGATGGGCCATACTCATTTGCCGGCCATATCGTTTAACTTTGCCGAAAAGAGAAATCCAGTCACCCTCATCAAAGCGACTGATAAAATATTTCCATCCTTTAAACCAGACGGCTTTCATTGTGCCGGTTTTGTCTTGCACAAACACTTCCAGCCGACGTTTACGGCCATATCCCTCTACCTTTTTTTGAACCACCCGGCCGACTACAGTTACCGGGTCATTAGATTCCGTCAGCATCTGTATCGGTTTTACTGTTGTTTTGTCGAGATATCTGCGTGGAAACAGATGGAGGAGCTCATCAACAGAATGTATACCTGATTTCTGTAGGGCTTTGGCTCTTTTTTCGCTTAAGCTGTGCAGATCCGTTAACTTCAAATTGATATATTGATATGTAACAGTTTACTAGTTAAATAAAACCACGACCCTCTGTATAACGCCGGTAGAGGGGGTGGTAAAAGTTATTGCGCTGTTTAGGAATTAATTTGCAAAAAATGTTGGTAACAAAATAGAAAAAATCATATCTTTATCAGCTCTTGATTTTACGAACACAAAAAGGTGAAAAGTGCCGACAATAAATCAATTAATCCGTAAAGGTAGAAAAAGTAAAAAGAGCAAGACTACAGCTCCTGCTCTGGAAAACTGTCCACAAAAACGTGGAGTATGTGTCCGTGTTTATACAACGACACCTAAAAAGCCGAACTCGGCACTACGTAAAGTAGCTCGTGTACGGTTGACAAATGGGATGGAAGTTTCGGCTTACATTCCCGGTGAAGGACACAATTTGCAAGAACATAGTATTGTATTGATCCGAGGAGGGCGAGTTAAAGACCTTCCTGGTGTACGATATCATATCGTGCGTGGCACGCTGGATACAGCCGGCGTTGATGACCGTAAGCAAGGTCGAAGCCACTACGGTACGAAAAAACCAAAAGGGTAATACGAGATCTCTTAACCTTATATAATTATGCGCAGAAAGAAGGCGGAAAAAAGAGAAGTACAACCGGATCCAATTTTTCATGACAAATTGGTTACACGGTTTGTTAACAGTTTGATGCGTGACGGCAAAAAAGGCGTTGCGAGAAAGATTTTATACCAGGCATTTGAGGTCATAGAAGAAAAGACCGGAGAAGAGCCTATTGAAGTATTTAAGTCAGCTATGAGTAATGTAACTCCTGTGGTAGAAGTTAAAAGTCGCCGAGTTGGTGGTGCTACATATCAGGTGCCTATTGAGGTTAGTTCAAGTAGGGGTACAGCATTGAGCATGCGCTGGATCATTAATGCATCGCGGCAACGAAATGATAAGTCGATGTCATTAAGATTAAGCAGGGAATTGATGGATGCAGCTAAGAATGAAGGTGCTGCAGTACGAAAGAAAGATGAAACGCATAGAATGGCAGAAGCGAATAAAGCATTTGCGCATTTTAGATTCTAAAAAATTTTTAAAAGCACTTACTAATGTCAGAAGCTAAGACAAAAACAGATCCAAAAATTATAGACCGTATTCGCAGAACGCGAAATATCGGAATCATGGCGCACATTGATGCGGGTAAGACTACCGTAACTGAGCGTATTCTCTTTTACACAGGTAGAAGTCACCGAATGGGTGAGGTTCATGATGGTGCTGCAACGATGGATTGGATGGAGCAAGAGCAGGAACGTGGTATTACCATTCAGTCTGCTGCAACTCACTGTATCTGGAATGATCACCGAATTAACATAATTGATACTCCCGGTCACGTTGATTTTACCGTAGAGGTAGAGCGTTCACTTCGAGTATTGGACGGTGCAGTTGGTGTATTTTGTTCTGTAGGAGCTGTGCAGCCTCAATCAGAAACTGTTTGGCGTCAGGCTAACAAATATAATGTGCCGCGTATGGCATTTGTGAATAAGATGGACCGTACAGGTGCAGACTTTTACAATGTGGTTGATCAGATGCGCGACAAATTAAGTGCAAACCCAATCCCTATCCAGATCCCTATTGGGAAAGAGGAAGGATTTAAAGGTGTTGTTGACTTGATTAACATGAAGGGTATTGTTTGGGATGATGAGTCTCTCGGTGCCAAGTATGATGAGGTTGAAATTCCTGAGGATCTCCAGGAGAAGGCTGATGAGTATAGAAAGCTGATGCTTGAAAACATCGCCGACCATGATGATGCTCTGATGGAGAAATACCTGATGGAAGAGGAAATTACTGAAGATGAAATTAGTGGTGCCATCAGAAAAGCAACACTTGCGCGGACGATTACTCCGGTATTGTGTGGAACGGCTCTGAAAAACAAGGGTGTTCAGATTCTTCTCGATAAAGTGATTGATTTTCTACCGAGTCCATTTGAGGTTGAGGCCGTTAATGGTGTTGATCCAAGTGACGATACGGTAAAGATGAAAAGAAGCCCGGATGTAAATGAGCCTTTTTCTGCTCTTGCATTTAAAATTATGACTGACCCTTATGTGGGTAAGCTTACGTTCTTTAGGGTTTATTCAGGTACTCTTGAAAAAGGGTCGTACATCTTGAATTCTACTACCGGCGAGCGAGAGCGAGTTGGGCGAATTCTTGAGATGCACGCAAACGATAAAAAAGATCTTGATGTAGTGCGTGCCGGTGATATTGCGGCTGCAGTTGGTGTAAAAAAAGTTAACACCGGTGATACGTTTTGTGATGTAGACAGCCCAATTTTATTGGAGCAAATTACATTTCCCGAGCCTGTTATTAAGCTGGCTGTTGAGCCAAAATCAAAGGCAGACGCCGAGAAGCTTACGACTGGCCTTGTAAAACTTGCAGAAGAAGATCCTACATTTAAAGTTCAGACTGACGAAGAAACAGGTCAGACAACAATTGCGGGAATGGGTGAGCTTCACCTTGAGATTATTGTTGATAGACTTAAGCGAGAATTTAAGGTGGAAGCCAACGTTGGTCAGCCACAGGTAAGTTATCGTGAAACTATTACGAAACCTGTAACTCACCGCGAAACATACAAGAAGCAAACGGGTGGTCGTGGTAAATTTGCTGATATGGAGTTTGAAATTGGACCCATTGAGCATTTTGAAGAGTATGAAGACGATGATAAAAAAGTCACCATTAGTGAAGGTTTTAAATTCGTCGATGAAATTGTAGGTGGTAATATTCCCAGAGAATATATCCCTTCAGTTGAAAAAGGATTCCGTGAAGCAATGAAGGGTGGTGTTCAAGCAAATTACGCTGTACAGAATATCGGTGTAAGACTGTTTGATGGCTCTTATCACGATGTTGATTCCGATGCGTTTAGTTTTGAGCTTTGTGCGAAACTGGCCTTCAGAAATTCAGCTAGGAAAGCGGCACCAAAACTCTTGGAGCCAATTATGAGTGTAGAAGTTATCACTCCGGAAGAATTTATGGGTGATGTTATTGGTGACCTGAATGGACGCCGAGGAATCATCAGTAAAATGGATAATCAAAATGACGGTGCTGTTGTTAAAGCGAAAGTGCCACTGTCAGAAATGTTTGGTTATTCAACAGATCTCCGATCTACTACTCAGGGTAGAGCTTCTTATTCTATGGAGTTTACCGAGTATGCGGAAGTGCCGGATGCAAAAGCACAAGAAATTATTGAACAACAAGGGTAATAAATTTTTAAAAGAAGGTTTTAATCATGGCAAAAGAGACATTTGAACGTAATAAGCCTCACGTGAACATCGGAACGATAGGTCACGTGGATCACGGTAAGACGACGTTAACGGCGGCGATCACCACGGTGATGGCGAAGACGTA
>SKWF01000325.1 GCA_007129085.1 Balneolaceae bacterium
ACACCCAGCAGAATAATGATGTTATTCACCCATGGTGACCAGGCTTGATACTCCTCACGATAGACCGACACCAGGTTGTTGATCCCGAGCGCTATAAGAATCAATCCGCCCCAGCCGTAGAGGGTTACGGCGATAATCAGTCCGGCGACGATCATCACACCGTTCCAGAAAATTTTCCACCGGTGTTTGCTGATTTTTTGTGAAAAAAGCCAGTGGGAGAATGCGGGGATCAGGGTGATGACAATCACCAGCGCGGCGATTAGGATAAAAGTTTTGGTCCAAGCCAGCGGGCCGAACATCCGTCCCTCCTGCGCTTCGAGCATGAAGACGGGCAGGAAGCTGACGATGGTGGTCATAAGCGCGGTAATTACGGCCGGACTCACCTCAGTGGTGGCGCGGTAGATTGTTTCGAGCAGGTCCTCTCCCGGATTCTTCTCCTCGATGTGTTTGAGCATATTCTCAGTGAGGATAATCCCCATATCCACCACGGTACCTATCGAGATGGCGATCCCGGCCAGGGCCACCACGTTGGCATCAACGCCCACATATTTCATCAGAATGAAGCTCATCAATACAGCGAGCGGAAGTAGCGCCGATATTATAAACGAGGTGCGGAGATGCATCACCATAATAATAATGACGATGATGGTGATCAGGATCTGCAGAGAAAGAGCCTCCTCCAGCGTACCGAGCGTTTCGTAGATCAGGCCGGTACGATCGTAAAACGGCACGATTTTAACCTGCGAGGTGGAACCGTCAGCCAGCTCCTTAGAGGGTAGTCCCTGGGCAATATTTTCAATTTCTTCTTTTACGTTGTTGATAACCTCGAGTGGATTTTCACCGTGACGGGCAACAATTACTCCACCAACTGCTTCCGCTCCGGCTTTATCGAGAGCACCACGTCGCTGAGCCGGCCCCAAATCCACGTGAGCCACATCTTTAATTCGAACCGGCGTGTTCTCCACTGTGGCAACCACGCTCTCTTCCAGATCCTCCAGCGACTCGATATAACCGAGTCCACGCACCACATATTCGGCACGATTCATCTCAATGGTCCGGGCGCCCACATCCAGGTTCGATTTGCGAACAGCTTCGGCGATCTGGTTCACATCTACACCAAACTCCCGCATCGCCACCGGGTCGATATCCACCTGGTACTCTTTTACGTAGCCGCCGATACTGGCCACTTCTGCCACTCCATCCACGGCTGAAAGCGCATAGCGAACTTGGAAATCCTGGATCGATCGCAGCTCCTGTGGATCCCACCCGCCGGTTGGATTGCCGTCACTATCGTACCCTTCCAGCGTGTACCAGAAAATCTGACCCAGTGCTGTGGCGTCGGGGCCAAGTGCGGGCTGTACATCTTCAGGCAGAGTACCGCCGGGCAGTGCATTCAGCTTTTCAAGAATTCGCGAGCGGCTCCAGTAAAATTCCACATCATCCTCAAAAATGATGTTGATGGATGAGAAGCCAAACATAGAATTACTGCGAACAGTACGCACGCCCGGCAGGCCGAGCAGCTCGGTCGTCAGCGGATAGGTGATTTGATCCTCAATATCCTGCGGCGATCGCCCCTCCCATTCGGTAAATACAATCTGTTGATTGTCGCCGATATCGGGAATGGCATCCACCGGAACGGGATCACGCGGCAGAAAATCGATATCCCAGTCGAAAGGAGCCGTGGCAATTCCCCAACCCGCCAGTGCTAAAAATAGCAGTAGTGCGATGAGTTTATTTTCGAGAAAAAAACGTATGAGTTTGTTTGTCATGCTGAATGTTTTTCGAAGTCCCGATAGTTCGGGAAGATTTTAGTCTTGAGGACTCACCCTCTGTCTGAAGCTGTGCAAAAAAGGGCGTGTTATTGATAATAAATTATCCATGATGTCATCCCGGACCTTGATCCGGGATCTCCTATCTATATCAATGTTTGGAGATTCCGCATCAAGTGCGGAATGACGCCCTTATTGGACAGCTTCAGGACTCTTTAAAGTGGTATTGTGTTGGTTTTTGGGTTTGGTGGTGTTGGTTGGATTGGATGAGAAAACCTCCCCTCCCTGGAGGGGAATAGCGTAAACGAAACGGTATTGGCCGGATGAGTTTAGCGAGGGGTGGGTTTGTGGGGGCTGTTAGCTTTAAATAAACTCTTTGCTAACTCAACGCTCCGTCAACACACCCCTGATGAAACCGCTGAACGCGTTTTCATCTGTCCCCTCTTGAGAGGGGAGTTTTCTTTCCTTCCCAATAAAATAGATGAGCTACATCAAAAAGGTATCGTAGAGAAGCCAGAGAGGTGGATCATGTTCGCCGATTCGAGGCTGTTGATCGGCAGAAATTTCTCGTGTAGATGTGAAAAATGGAAAGTGTGTTTCACTTTCAGAGAGAGTTACTTCAGCATCTTTATGAGTGGGAACCCAATCTTTATCACTGAGCTGACTTTGCCCAATATTACAGGCACAGATAAATCCCCAGTCGCAGCTTGGATGCTCTTGGTTGTCTTCTTGCTCTTCAGCCGGCTCTGTATCGCAATGATGGTTTGAATCAGAAGTGGTGGTTTGAGTCGTTTGATGACTACTCATCTCCATCATACAAAATTCAACCAGATCTTTTGCCTGCAGACCGGTTGGAATTAAAAATGCCATCAACAGCAGAATTGCTGTAATTTTAGTGATGGCTCGATATATAGCTGAAGAATTTTTCACAATATGAGAATACAAACTCTTTAAGAGAAACCCATTGAATCCAAAAATATTACACAACTTGCAAATCTTTTCATTAACAGCACTTGACTGATCACAAAAAAAAAGGCCGATACAAAAATGTATCGGCCCGGTTGTAATTAATAACTATAAATCATTTATGATATCAATTCCCCTTTGATACTGAAATAAATTCAGCACAAGTATAACCGCAGTGTCGCGGGGACGCAGGAGAAAGATTTCGTTGGACACCCCTCTAAACCTCTCCGCCAGCCGGCGGAAGACTTGTCCATTGAAAAAATTTAATAATCGAGCTCAGGTTATAAGCTAATAATTATGCAGGCATATCCGGCAGCGTCCAGCCATCCCGATAATCTGTTTTGATCAACCCTTCTGCAAACTCTTTTGCATTCATTGGGTCGGTCATATCGCGACTGAAAGTTGGATGGCCATCTTCTATTTCAAACCCATCTTTTTCAACAATAGTAAGCTCTTCGCTATCGGAGATATTAGTGAACTCCATATTTTCTCCATCCCATTCCAGCTCTTTGTTCAGGTTTTGTAGGCGAACGGCAAGCACTCCCATCACAACCATTTCGTTAAATGGTCCGGATTCATCGAAAGATGATTTACACTCGGTACGGCTTTCCGGGCTCTCTTTGCAGGCACGAACCCAATCCATAACGTGGGCCGCCTCACCCTCAACGCCGTCTACTTCAACACGCCGTTCAGTTTTCGAAACATTGGGCTCATTGCCGCTGAGTAACCAGGGATCTGACCCGTAGCAACCACAAACAAGGGTATCTTCCGATCCGTGAAATAGCACCCCTCCTCCGCGATGATTCATATTTCTACCCTCAGGCCAGCCTTCCGGTTTGTTTGGTTTGATACCGCCATCGTACCAGTGAATATCTACTTCAGGCAGATGTCCAAAGCTGCTTTCGCGCTCCGGGTAGGTCAGTTTTACTTTTTGAGCTGTAGGGGCAGAATCTTTCAGCAGTAGCGTTGAACTTCCCTGCGCTTTTGTTGGGTAGCCAAGCTCAAGTGCTTTAAATGGGGCGTGCAGAATGTGGCACGCCATATCGCCAAGTGCACCGGTTCCAAAGTCCCACCAGCCGCGGAAATTCCAGGGTGTATATATTTCGTTATAGGGACGCATTTGAGCCGGCCCAATAAACAGATCCCAATCCATTGTGTCGGGAATTGGCTGTTCCTCCTCCGGGGTATTTAAACCCTGTGCCCAAATCGGCCGATCGGTAAAGGCCTCAATTTCTCGTACATCACCAATCACGCCGTCTCTTACCCATTCTACCATTTGGTTTATTCCTTCGCCCGAGGCGCCCTGGTCGCCCATTTGGGTTGCTATATTATATTCTGCAGCGAGGTTTGTAAGCAGTCGTGATTCATAAACGGTGTGCGTAAGTGGTTTTTCAACGTACACATGTTTCCCCATCGTCATGGCGTGAGCGGCAACGGTGGCGTGGGTGTGATCGGCAGTGGCCACCACTACGGCGTCAATATCATCGCCCATTTCGTCGTACATTTTACGCCAGTCCCAATACTTCTTTGCGTTCGGGTAGTGATCAAATGCCTCTTTGGAATATCGCCAGTCTACATCACACAGAGCTACAATATTTTCTGTCTCTTCAATCTGCCTAATGACGCCGAATCCGCGCCCACCGACTCCAACACAGGCTATATTCAGCTTATCACTTGGAGCTTTGTAACCCAAACCGCTGATTACATAGCTTGGCAGAATAGAAATTCCGGCTGCCGCTGCTGCGGTTTTACCGAGAAAATCCCTTCGAGATATTCCGTTGATCACATCTTTCGTATTCTTTTTTCCCATCACAAAAAAGGTTTTGGTTTATAGTTGCCCTAACATCTTCGTTCGTTATCATACAAAAAAAGTATGCGTGCTGCCGTAAAAGAATGTCGGTTGATTAGGCCAATATACATTTTTGATTTTTTACTTTTAAATGATCTGATAAATAGCCCTTATATTTTTACGAAAAGTGAGTGATTACGATTTGACAGAAGTACTGCTAAGGGTTGATGAACATTTTTTTACATTACGCCGCAGTCAGTTTTATAATAGCAGGCTTTGACAAACCTTAAAGCAGTACATTTCGACTTCCACCTCGCCCCGAAGTATCGGGCCCGGAAACAAGACCGGCTTACACTCGGGCGCAATGAGGAGCAGAGCGACGAATGAAGTCGAAGTATTACTGTGTTTTTCAAAGCCTCCTAACCCACAAACCCCAACAAATTATGAGCAGTGATTTAAAAAATATCAGCCCAAACCGCCCCACTCCGATTGAATTCAGTGAAGAGCTGCCGACTGTGGGCAAAAAGGAGTCTGCAGCAAAAGCTATCGAAACACTGCGCGCCGGGGAATATGTCGTGGTTGCCGATCAGTTTTCTGTTGGGGTTGATGTTCTGTCGAAGCTCCGGAAAGAGGTGATTGGCGATCATCAAAAGGAGGATTTTAAAGAGTACCGCAACCGGCGAGCAGAGTATCATGAAGCCTCGAACCGTTTGTTGGCGCCCATCAAAAAAAATAGTGTTGCCTTGAAAAAGTCACCGGAGATTGGCTGGCTGGAGAAACTCTATCCCGACGTGGAGAATTTCCTGCTCCCGTTTCCAAAAGTGCAGGGTTTGAACAGCTCCTGGCAGTGGTACGTCAACGGAATTAAGTACCCGGGACTGAAACAAAAACTTCACCCCTTTTACGGAGCCTATTTCCCCACCCGGCACGATCATCTCTACCTGTTTGATTACTGGCTAAAAAAGAAGAGAAAGGT
>SKWF01000157.1 GCA_007129085.1 Balneolaceae bacterium
GATGAAGAACTGATTCGATCTCAAAATCCGAATGTGAATATTATGGAGTTCTTCGAAAATATTCGATCCACAAGAGATCTTGTACAGAGTGAAGTCTGGAAGCTACTCCATTACATTACAAAGTAGATTTTCCCACAGGAATATCTACACCGTATAGCTGTTGTGTGATACAGTGGATACTACCCTGCCCCCAAACCAAATCGGAGCAGGGAAAACCAATTATTCGCCTTTCGGGAAATAGTTCTGAAAATGTCTCTGTAACTGCGCGGTCATACCTATCATCATAAAGAGGTATCAAAACGGCCTCATTAAGTATATAAAAGTTGATATAACTTGCCGGGACATGTTCAGAGCCATCCACGGTTTCCCCGTCAATTTTTGTTTCAGGCAGTGGAATTGGAATGACGGTAAAGGGTTTTCCGGCTTGATCTGTTGCACGTTTTAAAATCTCGTAGTTCTCTTTCAGAGCATCGTGGTTCAGATTATATTCGTCTTCGCATACAGATGTGATGATGGTGCTTTCATTCACAAATCTTGCTATGCCGTCAATGTGGCCGTCGGTATCATCTCCCGCCAAACCGGTTTTTAACCAGATCACTTTTTCTGCTCCCAAATAGCTTGATAAATACTCCTCAACCTGCTTTTTCGTCAGATTCGGATTCCGATTTTCATTCAACAGCACCGATTCAGTTGTTAGAAATACACCGGTTCCGTTTGTGTCAATCGCCCCACCCTCGAGCACAATTCCCGGTTCAAAAGTTGGAACACCGTATTTATTTGCTAAGAATTTTGGAAGCTGATTATCATCGCTCCACGGCGGATATTTTTCGCCCCAGGCATTGTACTCCCAATTAACAATCGCATAGGTCTCATTTTTGCGATGTTTAACCATAATCGGACCGCAATCCCGAACCCATACATCATTCACAGGTTGTATAACAATTTCAATTTTCTCAGTATCGATATTCTGATGGTGGAGGTAATTCAGTAGGCGTTCTTTAATGCCTTTATCGTTTACAAATAACAGGACCGGTTCAAAAGAAACAATCCATTTAACCAGCTCAATATAAACCTGCTCCACTCTTTCTAATCGTTCATCAGGCCAGGTTTGCCGGTTATGAGGCCACGTTAACATTGTGCCGGCATGCGAGGCCCATTCCGGTGGCATAACATAATTTTGAGGTTTGTTTATCGACATGAGTGGATTTGAGTCCTAAAAATTAATTGATCAGTGTCATGGTATCGGTTTTTGCATTTCCATTTCCCAACATTACACGGTAGAGATAAAATCCACTCGCTAAATGTGGAGCGTTAAAAGGCACGGAGTGAACTCCAGCAGTAAATGTTTGATTATCGATGACTATTGAAACCTGCTGACCCATCACATCAAAAATCTCGATCGTTACTTCATGAGCTTCAGGAATTGAAAATTCAATATTTGTCTCTGATCGAAACGGATTCGGGTAGTTTGGCTTCAACTCAAACGAATCACTTACTGCCGGAGGTGGCTCTCCTTCGCTATCTCCTTCTGTAAATTGAAATCTGGTCCATACCGGGGCGTGATCTGATGTGGTTGAAACAAAGCTGGAGATGTAGTTGGGATTCTCAATCCGCACCGTTTCTTCTAAGTATGATTCAGACAACGCATTTGTGGTAATGATGTGATCGATCATACTGCTGAAATTTCCACCCAAATAAGAGCTTTGTCCTCTCTCTTCGAGTAACAAAGTTATTGGCAGGTAATTTTCACTCTCCACAAAGTTACTATATGGTGACTCCTCTTCGTTGTAGGTAGAGAGAATCAGCTGGTCGTTATAATCTCCAATAAACAGTACATTTTCATCTGACCTATACTCATCAAGATACGCCTTAAACTCCCTGGACGCATTTTGCCGACGATTATAAGAAGGTTCATCACCAAAGGCTTTGGCATGAACATTATATGATCGTACCCGTTTTGTTCGCCCGTCAACAGTTGCATCAAATTCAAAAAAAAGCGGTGGACGACCGGCCCAATAAAACTCCCAATCAGATGATGCATTTTCAGGATGTAACTCTCCCGTATCGAGCGAGTCAACTACTCCGGTTTTAAATAGATAAGCTGTTTGCTGGGTTTGGGAGTAGGATGACATAAATCCACTATAATCATCCAGGCTATTTACCAAATTCTTAAATTGCTCTCTGTTTACGATCTCTTGAAATGTATATAGATCTGCATCAATTGTCTCCACAACCGTAATTACATTCGAAAGCTGCAGATCCACATTTTCCGGCCCGCGGGTGGCATCACCAAACCATTCGATATTCCAGGTTGCTACGTCGAATGTTTCAGATTTCGGAATATCTTCATATGGATACACAAACGGTTCTGCGTCAATATCATCCGTGTCGCGAGGTTTTAATTGGTATACATCATTGAATCGATCCACTACCCCGACAATTTCGGTAGAGCCTTCCGGAGCTTCAGCTCCTACAACGTCTGTGGTATTATCAATCCGTAACACACCTTCATCTGTATGATCCTCAATACCATAGTTTGTATTCCCCTGGAAAGAACCTGAATGATCTATGGTAACATCAAGTACTCGAATGATTTGCGATTCATAATTTCCACTATTTATTCCCTGTATTGTAACCGGCAGTGGCTCTATTTCACGTCTTTCAGCGTCAATAATTTCATAGCTGATATTATCATCACCATCCACTTCAGCAATCTGCAGAAGAAATGTACCCTCCCCTGATCCGGTTGGATTAAACTCTGTAATTGGTCCGGTAATGTGGAGTGAATCACCCCGCTGAACATCGTTGTGGAGCGGTTCGTAGTAGGCTGCAATTCCCGCTGTTTCATCCTGTAGAAAAACAGGGCCATCAAATTCATTCGCAACAGTTACTCTTCCGGCTACCGTCACCCGGGTTCCAAATTCAAATTCTCTTACCTGTTCTATTGAGTTAATTTCACCTTCATCGACACCTAAACCTTCAAGTTGAAGCCTGAATTCGGGTGTATTGGGATCGTTAGATTCGATAATAAGTTCATCAACCCGTCCTCCACTATTCGTAGGTAAAAAATTCAACGTTATTGTTTCACGATCTGATGTTTCGAATGAACCCGTTATATCTGTCTCAATTTTAAAATCAGTACCGTCAGAAAAATAGATGTCCGTAATTTCGAGATCAGGTTCACCAGTATTGCCTACCTCCAACTCAAGAGGACGTTCAGTATTGATATTTGTAGCGGGAAAAGTGAGTTTTGAGCCATCACTTACACGATTATTTCCTTTTTGAATCGATATCGTAGGATTTTCATCCGGTATAAAAAATGGTTCGATATGGATATCATCTATGTTCATTCTCCCCCCTGCGGCGTGAACAAATCGAAATCGAATATCACCTTCTTCACCAACATCTACTGTTTGTTCTTCAAGGGCATCAGGAGCTATAATTGGGTCACCAAGGTTGCTCCAGCTTGAACCACTATCCGTAGAATACTCAACTTCCAGTTCACCGCCGGTGTCGTTGGCAAAACCCGAATTGGCCAGGTAAAATCGAACCTGCTCGGCCCCCTCCGGATAATCAAACTCCATCTGGAGAGTCCCATCGGTGTCCCCCTCACGGCGAATTCTAACAGAACGCTCTCCATTTTTTGCATCTCTTTCGTCTGTTCCAATAAGCGCCTCACTTAAGTACCAGTCACCACTGGAGAGCGAGATTGTATCTTCACTCCAGAAGTTTTTGCTATCACCATCTTCAAAATCTTCCGTTACTTGAGCAAAAAGTGTTCCTTGAAGAAGAATGGAGAACAATATGGATGCAAACGTAATTTTTAGCACAATAACACAGGTATAAGCCGGAAACCGAACTCCGACGGTTTAAATTTTATAAGAGGATAAATTTAGAAAAACAGATTTTAAACTACTTCAATTTGTGATCTCTGCAAAGTTGTCTATTCAAAAAGTTCTCTTTTCCTTTTAATGTTACGCAGGATATATTCCACGCATTAATAGTTTCCCATTAGTTAGTTTTTTTATGATAAATGAGCCTTGGTTTGTACCCAGCAACGTAGGCTGGATTGAAGTAATTTGTGGAGGTATGTTCAGTGGAAAAACTGAAGAACTGATTCGGAGGGCCAAAAGGGCTTATATTGCCGGACAGCAGGTGGTTGTCGTAAAACCAACTGTAGATAATCGGTATAGCGATAGCGAAGTTGTTTCTCATAATCAATCAGCCCTGCCGGGAATTCAGGTTGATACAGCCGATCAAATAATTCTTCTAACATCATCAGCCAAAGTTGTTTGTATTGATGAAGCTCAATTTTTTGATGACCGCATCATTGAAGTGGTCAATACTCTTGCAAATGATGGTAAACGAGTAATTCTTGCCGGCTTAGATATGGACTTCGAGGGCAGGCCATTCGAACCCATGCCACAACTTTTGGCAATTGCCGAGTACGTTACAAAGCTCCACGCTATATGTGCAGAAAGTGGTGTAATGGCTCACTACTCGCAAAGAGTTGTTGAAAATAAAGACAAAGTGTTGGTAGGTGAAAAAGATGCTTACGAACCGCGTGCCCGCCACTGTTTTCGCCCACCTGTAGATACTAAAAAAGGTACCCCACTCCCACCGCTGGATCCACCGGAAAATAACTTGAACAATAATAACGAGGAATAAATGGAGATTGTAAGAGGTTTAATTGGAATGGCATTCATTATTGGAATTGCCCTTCTGTTTAGTAAAAACCGAAAACTGATCGACTGGAAACTTGTTGGCGTTGGCTTGGGAATACAGTTTGTCCTTACCGTCTTTATCCTGAAAGGGAGACAAATGCAGGAGTTTTGGGGACCACTCGGATGGCCGAGAGAATTCTTCAGTTGGGTCTCTTCGTTCTTTGTTGTAGTTCTCGATTTTACCACAGAAGGGGCAGAATTTATTTTTGGTGATTTAGCCAGAAGCCCCGGCATGGAAGACAGCATGGGGAACTTCTTTGCATTCCAGGTACTTCCAACAATTATTTTCTTTGCTTCTCTTACAGCCATTTTATACCACTACGGTATACTTCAAAAGGTTGTAAAATACGTTGCCAAAGGAATGCAGAAACTAATGGGGACATCCGGTGCAGAATCCCTTTCAGTAATTTCTAACATCTTTGTTGGTCAAACGGAATCTCCTCTGGTTATCAAGCCCTATATAGAAAAGATGACCAAATCGGAATTACTCGCAGTGATGACTGGTGGAATGGCTACAATTGCCGGTGGTGTAATGGCGGCTTATGTGCAAATGCTCGGAAATTCATACGCCTTAGCACATGATGTGTCACTCGATGTTGGCCGTTTACTTTTTGCAGAACAATTGCTAAGTGCTTCGTTAATGGCGGCTCCCGCAGCTCTTGTAATAGCTAAAATCATTTATCCGGAAGATTCTGAACCCGCTACTCGTGGTGATGTTAAGATGAACGTAGAAACCCCGGATGCAAACGGTATTGATGC
>SKWF01000181.1 GCA_007129085.1 Balneolaceae bacterium
AACCCGGCGACCTGCCAACTTTCCAAGGTTAACAATAGTCCACAATATAGAGATCTCCCCTTGAGGGGAGATCATTCTGTTCGTACAGAACAGAATGCGAGGAGTGTTATGAGGTATATTGAATGCTAAAAAATGAATATTTGAGATAAATCTAAGATCAGCGCGTCTTCCGCCTGGATGCTGTGCATAAAGGCCTTAAAAAAGGATGTTTATCAAAAAAAATGTCATGCCGGACCCCGATCCGGCATCTCCTGTCTATACCAACGATAGGAGATTTTATTTCCGGATCAGCGGGAGGGTGCAGCATCGTAATGAACCGCCGGTGACAGGGGCTCCATCAAAAGGAATTTCAATCACTTCAATTCCCCGTTTTCTCATCTCTTCGACAGTTCTTTTTGATTGCGGATGATCCCTCGCGATCACCAAATCTTTCGATGCGGAAAATACATTCGTTGCAAGAGCCTGCTGTTCTTTCTTGTTTACTTTAATCAGATCGTACTCTTTTTCAAAAAAATTGGGAATCGGTTTGATGCCATCCTCATAAATCAACGCGCTGTTCTCTCCAACCGGGTTAAAGGCACAATCGAGGTGAAGAATGTTCTCTTCCTTTTTCAAGTCCGTTAAATATACGGGAATCACTTCCATCTGATCGGTAAAGGTATCAAGCAGCCACTCATACCCCTTAATGTTTGTACGCTGGCTCAGTCCCACAATAAGCCGTCCTTTGTCTATCATTACATCTCCACCTTCGATAAGGCATTCGACCGGCGGAATTAGTAGCATGGGCTCCTGACCCGTAAAATCACTGATGAGTGGGAAAATACCGGCTACCTCGTACTTCCGGCTTCTTTTCGCCATATTACAGATTACCATCTTATTCCCGATAACGGTGGCTACATCACGCGGCGTAAGCTGATCGTAAAGAAAGTTTCCTATATTTTCGGGAATCAGAACTTCCACGCCATGATCTTCAAGTGCCTTCTGAAAAGCTTCAAATTCCGGTTTCAGCTCATCTGCCGTTGGATAATCATCTCTTGGGCTATCATCCAAAAAGGTTGTGTATGCCTCCTCTTCATGGAATCCTTCCCACCGGCCAATGATTACGGTTTTTAGTGTATCGGTCTCGTTATACTGCGAAAATGTTCTCTTCATGATGATATAGTTGATTGATTTCTCTCTTACTTTAATTAGCCAACGTTGCGAAATCACCGGTTGTTATACAGGCACTTATACTACGACTTTTTTGATCCTCCAATCCGACGATATTTTTCACGAAAAAATTGTGTGTTTATCCAAATTCAGGGCCCTGTCACACGCTCATCTTCTCTGCCGATATCTTCTTCCAGAATCCACCTGTTGGAAACCGCATGGTGAGCAGTCTCGACTGCATTATTGTGTTTTGACAATCTCTACTTCCGGCACTGAAAACCAATAAACATTACCGGTATCCGCGTTTTCTATTTCTACGCCAACAGTAACCGTAGAGCCAATTTCCCAAGTGGGGCCTTCCCGCGATATTATATTGAGCTGATTCGGGCTACTTTGATTTTGCCTGGTCTCCAAATCATCAGGACGCCATATTTCATGATCCTTTACAACGTATTGCCGGAGAACTTCTATGTTATTTTGGACAGGCTCTCCATCAGTACGGATTAAAGTGGTATTAACAATTAACCTGACAGGAGGATTAATACTCGGCATGAAGTCTCTCCAGGCGTATGATTCTATGCGGTATTCTGTATCATTAATTACTACGGACGGAGGGGATGAGTTTATTTGAGATTTCAAATTTTGGTCGATAATAATTTTACCATTCTCAGGAGTTTTCAGCTCAGGCGAGGAGTCATTGATACAGCCTCCCACTAAAAAAAATATCACAAATAAATAGAGGATAGAAAATCTCATAACATGTTGCCCTGGTTAATAATACTGATGTAATTTGAAGGATTGAATTTAATAAGTCAATCTATATTAAAATTAACAGACATAACGGTTTCGTGTTTAACCGATGTGGCAATTGTCAGTTTTCAAAGTGATAAAAATCAAGTAGTACACAATAGAGGTATTTAGTTTAACACTGTGATTTGTTCTGCCAGTGCCTGTTGTGGATAGGAATCTGCAACTACCCCTTTAACCCATCCCTTCACTTCAACATCCGGTTCTATATCGCTGGAATTTATTTTACGAAGCGAACCACTTCTGTCTTGCTTGAATAGCTTGGTTTCATCTGAAATAGTGAGCCATATTTTCTTGCCCCCATCTTCTAACGGTTCATTAACAGCTGGGTCTTCCTCTACTAATATTCTGCTTTCTTCAATTTCAGTAACGGTTCCGTTGATATATGCTTCTCTATCGACCGATTCGGTAGGGGTAGAACAAGCTACAATGATAACAGGTAATATAATTAGTTTAAGAAGGCTGTAAGAATTTTTCATTTCATCACCTTTTATTGATTAACGGCAAAATAGCTTGTTTTCTTATCAGCGGTAGATTCAATAGGTGATAATCAGAATTAGGTCTACTTATTAATTTCAAACGTATTTGATGCTCGCTTATTCCAGGGCAACAAAATCTGCGAGTCCGGACTATCTTTAGCATACGACTTTAGCTGGAATCGATACAACCTCGGGCCTTCAGTAGTATCATCGAGAGTTACGTTATGGGTGATAACTTTTCATCCGGTGTGATCTCCTTCACTCTTGGTCAGTCTGAATTAATACCCCATCAGTGAAATTTTCTGACTCCGAATTTAATACATCACAACTTGCCAACAACACTCCGGCATTTGGGTCGCTTGAGCACCTTTATAAAAAAAATCAAAAATTTTATAAAGTTCGCTGATAAAGAGATTTTTATGCAAAAATTATTTTAAATAAGCTTAGTACCTAACAATAAATAAAAAACAAGAGAAGTAACAAGAGAGGAAGTTATGAAAAAACTGAACATCAGTATTATAATTATAGTAGCATTTGTTTTTGCTTTGGCATCGTGCTCCGATAACGGGCCTGTGTCAGTAGATGACATAGAAGAGGAAGGAGTGACAAGTCTGGCACTTACAGATAAGTTAAATTCCCAATCTGGGAACCCTACACTTCTGGATCCACATCAATCAGGAAACGCCGCAAATGAATGTAAGGCAATCGGTGAATTTGATTATGCATTTAAAATTGATGACTGGGAAGGTAATATGACAGGTAATTATGACTCAGACACGGAACCGAGTGTGAGATTTACAATCGACCACAAACCTGATAATAAAACTTTTGACTGGGATGCAACAGCAGCTATTTCTGCAGTGATTGTTAAGGGTGGCCCAACTGCAAATCTCTGGGAATATGATCCCGCTGTTATGGCTGACACTGATCTTAAGGCACCGGGAAATGCGGATGTGAGTCATGTTACTTTTTGCTGGAACGAACCTAAAGAAGTTGAAGAACTAACTGTTAAAAAAACAGTTGAAACCACATATTCACGTACCCACGACTGGTCAATCGATAAGAATGTTAAAACTAAGAATGGGTATAAACTGGATTATATCCCTAAGATTTGGCTTTACACCGACAGTTCAGGCGATGAAAAAGCTACATGGACTGTTGATGTTACCTACGAAGGGTATAAAGACAGCGCCCACAATGTTTCCGGTAAGATTACGATAGAAAATACAGGAGCACTTGATGCTGTTATAAAGTATGTAGATGATGTACTTGGTGGTGAAAATATTGATGTTTACTGCGGCGTGGATTTTCCATATACCCTCAAGGCCACCAAAACCCTGAAATGTACGTATGATGAAGATGGTTATTTTAAGGGTGAAAATAAGGTAACTGTAAAAACCGAACGAGATAAATATTACGCAAAAGAAGATATAGTTTGGGGTGATCCTGAACCAGATAAGTATGCTAAGGTAGAGATTACTGACACCAATTCCGGATTTGCTTCGAAATATGGTCATGTGTCCCTCGATGCATATGAATACGATCAAAATGAGGTCATCTCATTCAAATATTACGAAAACTTCGCCTGGGCCGACTATGGTGCGGACAACTGTAAGGATGGTAAAACCTACCACAACACCGCAACTATTGTTGAAACAAAACAGTATGCCAAGGCAACCCTCAAAGTGAATGTTCAGTGTTTTAATACTGAAAGTGCATGGGCTTTAGACATGAATTATGAGGTAAAAGAAGTATTCTCATTTTGTGAAAACGGATTCAACAACTGGGGATGGAGCAACCTGATGGAACCCGGTTCCTATAAACTGGATCTCTATGCAGGTGCGGGACAGTGTGATATTTCAAAGGGCACATATGTAGGATACGTTGAAATTGATTACAACAGCTTTAACTATGAATATCATATAGAGCCCGGTTTTGTACTCGAAGAATACCACATCTATGCCGGTTCAACCATGTTTCCGAAACTTAGAAATGGCAGAGATACCGTAGCACCGGGACAATACTCTATCATGAGTCCGCTTTCCGGCGATATCTACGTGATTGCACACGGTGTAGTAGGATTGCCTGATCCAAACTTTGGTCCCGGTAATAATTAACTGATTAATTAATTTTTAAAAAAACAACAAACCTCCGGGGTTTTCGAAACCTCGGAGGTTTTTTATATGCCTCGGGCAGGGCAAAGTTACTACAGGATGTAAGCCCGGCGCACTTTAAAAACATACATTTAGCTGAAGGCAAGGAAGTGGTGAAACCTGACCGCTCTAATTTGCGGGTGAGGTTGTTTCCGGAAAATTAAGCACAAACTCTGAATTCATAGAAATTTGCTCAACCAACGAAATATCTACTATTTTGGAGCCGGTAAATCTTTCAAATAATTTTCACGTAGTAAAAAATGCTTTAACCCACCTGATATTGAAAGTTTAAAAAGTTCTACGATAATCTAACCCAACCGGTTTTTCATTGATAAGTAATTTATGTTTATAAATTAACGCAGCTTAAACTGTAGTATTCATTTCGAACCCATCGCATGTCAGCAAATAAGAAGGAAAATAGAGGTAAAAGAGAAAAGAGGCCGTGGCCGAACAAAGATGCTATGGAGCAGGTTTATGAAATGAACCTTTGGGGGGATAGTAATTCCGATTTCTATTCCGGCGTTGGGTCTCATCATCCCGGGTATGTACGTCCATATATAGACGTCTTAACCTCATTTTTCAGCTCTTTTGAAACTCCTCTTGTGGTGTGCGATCTGGGCTGTGGTGATTTTAACGTCGGTAAAGAGTTGGTTAAGCATACCAAAAAGTATATTGCGGTTGATATCGTAGAAGACCTGATAAAACGGAACAGGGAGACATTCAGAGACGAAAAACTTGAGTTTCGTTGCCTGGATATTGCATCCGATGATCTGCCGGCGGGTGATTGTGCCATCGTAAGACAGGTACTTCAGCATCTGTCGAATGATGAGGTACAAAGCATCATCAATAAGCTGACAGACTTTAAATATGTGATTTTAA
>SKWF01000070.1 GCA_007129085.1 Balneolaceae bacterium
AGCCTATCGGAAAACTTCCGGATCTCAAGCAATTCCTGCTTATTATTTGTAGAAACCTGCAGGTTTGATGAGATGAAATTCAGAAGGAATGATGGACTGGAAATGTTATTGATAGCAATGGAAGCCTCTGAAGGAATATTCGGCGACAAATTTACAATTTTGCTCGCCGTCTCTTTGATAGATCGAATGGAGGCGTCCAGCTCTACACCGCTGATATCCATATCCTGCTTAAACGACTCTACTGTTGCCCGGAAATAGGGGTCATCATCAGTAAATTCCTGTACTTCAAAAATGCTTTTGCCCTGAATGACAATACTTTTACTGCCATCCGGCATTTTTATCAATTTTAGTATTTGGGCTACTGTACCAAATTTAAAGAGATCATCTTTGGTTGGATTTTCCACAGATTCATCTTTCTGCGCAACAACCCCAATGATTTTATCATTTTCGTAAGCCTCTTTTACCAGGTTTAAAGATCTGTCGCGCCCAACAGTAATGGGGACAACTACGCCCGGAAATAGAACGGTATTTTTTAATGGGAGAACAGGGAGATTATCAGGAATTTCTGATTCGGTTAGCTGCTTCTCTTCCTCTTCACTCATCAAAGGAATGGCTTGTTCAAAATCATCAAAGCCGTCGTTTTGATCGTCAAATGAGGTCTGAATTTTAAATCGTTGATCAAACATGTATTATCAATTATTAAATTTTTTCTATTTGGTATAGGTAACTGCAAAGAGGACGCCAAAAAACTCTCTGCTTCCATAACGTCATAACTTGCAAATCTGTTCTGCCAAATTGCAGTATCGTACAGGGGTTATGACAGTTGGGCAGACTATTAAGGAATATAAAATTTTATGGACGTAAATGATGCCGCAGTTGCTTCGAGAGGAGTTTCACCAACCTCTGTTCGAAATTTCAGTCCGGCATTCAGGTCGAAATATCGGGTTTCAATTCCTGTGCCAAAGCTAAAATAGTCGGATTGATTGGTTGAAAAGCGCGTTCCGGCGCGTAAAGGAAAGGCGGGGATAGGACGAATTTCAATTCCAACAAAGCTGGCCAGCTGCGTTGGCATAAATGCACTATCTATTAAACCAAGTTGAAAATCGCCCATTACCCGTACGCGATTTAACTGGAAAAGTGCGCCGGCATTGACTGCAGTGGGCATCATACGTTGATACTGCCCCCGACTCTGTTCTGATGGGCCAGAATTTGAAAGCGGATGACTGTTATCTTCACTCAAAAACAACAAATCTTCCCCCGGAAATCCCGAGAAATAGGAGTTACGCGGTTGGTTTTCCAGAATATTAGTCTGCTGGTCAGATTCAGTTTCTACAAGAAGTGGATCATCAAAATAGTGTATGGCTCCAAGATCAGTTAATGCAATGCTAAGACGGAGTGATTTCTCAGTGATTTCATTACCCCGCCTAAGTTGTGAAAAATCATCCCCAAAGGTTATCAAATAAGTTAAGCCGAGGTCGAAACCGAACCCAATTCCGGCCGGAGAAAAAATATCGTTTCCACTAAAATTTTGCGCAACGGCATTTCCGGCATCACCCGTATTCATAAAAGATTGAGCCGCGCGGCTGAATTCGCCACTGCTTTGATGGCGGTATGATTGGTTTTGCGTCCATAATTCCCGGCCGGTTTGCCGTTCATATCTATCTGTTTTTTGCATCTGAACGGATGATCCGGCCAGCACAATTTTTGGGGCAATACCGATAACGAATTCCGACATTCGTGGAAAAAGTCCACTAAGCATAGTAAATGAATCAGAATACCCAAACGAGAACTCATGAAGTGATTCGTAGTTGTGGGATAGAGAAAAGTCAGCGATCTCCATTCCATCAGCGTTAACAGGGTTTTCATCATAAAAGCCACGGCCCACTGTGTATTGGTTTGCATATCGTGTTCGAAGTGCGAGGGCAAAACTTCGTTCTTCGCGATACCATTTTACCCCAAACCAATTCAGTTCACCGTACGATAAAAATCCGGCTTGGCTATCGTCATCCCCATAATGCCGATCCAAAATTGAGTTTCGTTCAGCTGCTGTTGTGGCATTGGAGCCGGGTGTAAAGGCGTCTAGTCCATCCAAAAAGTTCTCAAACCGATCCCGTTCGTGGGAAATTCGCAACGGTGTGTCGTGGTAAGCTCCCGACTGCATCAACCCAATTTGTACTCTGTATTCTTTTTCCCGGAAATGGAGATTGGCCGGATTAATGAAAAGAGCTTCGTAGCCGGTGCTGTAAGATGTACCACCTCCGCCAAGCCCCATATTTTCGGGGGAGAGGTTCGTTTGGGAATAGCTTAACGCGGGCAACCCCAAAAAGAGTAAAAAGAGAACAAGTTTATATGTCAAAGTGAGAACACACAGTTTTTAATGGTACTACTACAATGCTTGTAATTTTGCTGCACGAAGCATGAGGGTTTTTTGCCCCCTGTTTTTAAAAAATACAACAACTTTTGTGTCTTTCCCCGACCCGTTGCGCTGCAATATTTTGCCGGGCCCGAAAACGGGGTGCATAACAGTTGTACCCACGGTAAAGGGATCATCGTCATATTCATATTCAAATGAGGTAGATGATGGTTTTTTTGTTTGCACCGGCTGTTTCCAGTCGTACTCAATTTCGGTATCGCCTGAACCGGAAGACGGTTCGGATTGGAACCGTTCCGGCTTTTGGCGTATGGTTGCTCCGGTTTCTGTTCGAACTACTCCGGGATCAACCTCTTCCAAAAATCGAGAGCGCATCTGCCGGTTTTCTTCGCCAAATTTATACCTCATTTTAGCGTAGCTGAAAAAGAGCTGTTTTTGTGCACGGGTAATAGCTACATAAAAAAGCCGCCTTTCCTCTTCGTAATCGGCCTCTTCGCCATTTCTACCGCCCATGGGGAAGAGGTTTTCTTCCAAACCAACAATAAAAATAACGGGAAACTCCAGACCTTTTGAGGCGTGAACTGTCATCAATGTAACGGCCGGTTTCTCCTCATCATACTTGTCGGTATCGGTAATTAGACTAATTTCTTGTAAAAAAGATCCCAACGACGGTTTTTTAGTCTGCTTCTCGTAATAAGAGAGGGCGTTTTGAAGTTCAATAATATTATCCCGCCGGCTCAGGGCTTTCGCGCTGTTCTCTTCGATCAGTGCTTTTACATACCCGCTCATCTCAAGCATCTTTTTAGTCGTGTCAAGGAGTGTGGCGCCTGACTCGAGCTCTCGGCGGAGCGTATGAATCATATCCACAAACTGGCCAATTTTTGCAATGGCCGGCTTATAAAGGTCCGATCCTTCCACATCCTGGATGATCTCCCAAATCGCTCGCCCCTGCTCTCGAGATTTTCGAATTAGATCATTCAGTGTCTTTTTTCCAATTCCACGGCTCGGCTCATTGATAATTCGCAGCAGCGCCTGCTCGTCTTCCGGATTTACCAGCAGTGTTAAGTATGCCAGTACATCTTTAATCTCTTTCCGCTGATAGAAAGAGAGCCCGCCAACCAGCTGGTAGGTAATCCCTTTTCGCCTGAACGCCTCTTCAAAAACCCTACTCTGATAATTGGTTCGGTACAGAATGGCAAAATCGTTATTGGAATAGCCCTCCCGCATTTTCAGGTTTTGAATATGCTGAACAACCCGGTTTGCTTCGTCGCGCTCATCAAAATTTTCGAGTACAACAATCGGGTCTCCATCCGCATTATCGGTCCAGAGAGTTTTATCGAGCTGTTTCGTGTTGTTTTTTATGATGGAGTCGGCGCACTGCAAAATGTGCTTTGTAGAGCGATAATTCTGCTCAAGTGGAATTTCAATGGCATCTTCATAATCATTCTTAAAATTCAGAATGTTCGAAATATCGGCGCCTCTAAAAGAATAAATGCTCTGTGCATCATCTCCCACAACGCATATTTTTTCGTACTTACTGGCCAGCATTTTTGTCACTTTATACTGGGCGTGGTTGGTATCCTGGTACTCATCAATCAGAATGTTTTTAAATCGGTCCTGATACTTTTCAAGAATATCGGGGTGTTTTTCAAAAAGCTCTATCGGTTTGATGAGAAGGTCGTCGAAATCCATGGCATTGCCCTGGCGGAGCCTTACATCGTACACTTCGTACACCCGCGCGGTAATATCATCAAGTGTGCTTTGTATAAACCGGGTTTTGTACTGGTTAGGGTGAATCAGCTCGTTTTTGGCGTCACTTATTTTTCTCTGTATAGTTCTCGGCTTGATCTCCTTATGATCGTAGCCCAGCTCCCCTAAAATCAATTTAATGGCATTTTCGGAGTCGGAGGTATCGTAGATCGAAAAGTTGGAATCGAACCCGATTTTTTCGGCTTCAAACCGCAGGATCTTCGAAAAAATAGAGTGGAACGTCCCCATCCAGATGCCGGATGATTTTTCGCTGCCAATCAACTCCCGAATTCGATCTTTCATCTCGCGGGCCGCCTTATTAGTAAAGGTTAATGCAAGAATCTCTTGCGGGGCGGCTTTATGCTGCTGAAGCAGGTAGGCAATGCGGTAAGTGAGCACACGTGTTTTCCCGCTTCCGGCACCGGCAATTATCAGCAGGGGACTCCCCGAGTGGGTTACAGCTTTTCTCTGCTGTTCATTTAACCCCTTTAGAAAATTCGCCTTTTTTGGGGTGGAGTCACCGTCTGAACTAAGGGTAAATTTTTGCATGAAATCTGTTGGAGGTTGCTAAAATCATTTACAGCTCTCAAAATTACAAAAAAACCGAAGCAGATGAGGGATTTATATCACAAAATATTCCGGTGTGATTATGAGCTTTTCATCCAAAACATTTATGAGCTTGGTTTGTATCGATTCTTACAAGCCACGGTTAGGGAATCAGCACAATTTGCAGATCCATCAGGTTGTTGCCGGTGCTCCCCGGTTTGATGTGGCCCCCAAACGCATCAAAAAAGTGATAGCTGTCGTTGTTGGCCAGGTATTTATTGGCATCCATTTTTTTAACGGTGGCGTGTTCGATAGTGGTTTGATCCACAACAGCCCCGGCTGCATCGGTGGGGCCGTCAATGCCATCAGTGCCGGCACTCAGGAATACAATTTGGCGATCAAAACCGGCAAGATTTTTTGCCATGCGCAGAGCAAGCTCCTGGTTTCGTCCGCCAAGGCCATCGCCGTCAACTTTTATGGTGCACTCTCCGTAGTAGATCAGCGCAGTTGGGGCGTCTTTTTCCTGGTCCAGAACTTTGTTGATGTCATCCATAATCTTTTTCTCAAAATCTTTGACACTGCCGGTCCAGACCTCATCGGTGATGGTAGTTTCGAACCCCTCGGATTCCAAAATATCGGCGCAGTGCCGGGCCATACGTTTAGCAGATACTATGATGAATGATCGGTGGTTGACGAAATCTTTTGTTTCTCGAGCACTTTTTTTGACAACCTCTTTATCCATTTGAGCGGCTAAAAACCGACGCAAATCGTGGGGAATGA
>SKWF01000145.1 GCA_007129085.1 Balneolaceae bacterium
GGGTGTGTTTGAAAAGGCAGAAGGGTTTAATGCAGTATCATTCCGACTTCAGAGAACATCCTGAAGCTCCGGGGTTTTCTCGATGATCGATTTGGCAAACGGACAGAGTGGAATCACTTTTACCTCATTTTGCCGAGCCCATTCTACACCGGCTTCAACAATCGTGCGCCCCAGTCCTTTTTCCTTATGGGCCTCATCCACTTCGGTATGATCGATGATAATCCGCGTGTTTCCAACACGGGTATAGGTCATTTTGGCTATAACCGAATCCTCCTGTTTGATTACAAACTCTCCTTTATGATCACGCGCTTGATGGGTTACCTTTGGTTTACCGCTCATGCTTGCCTCGAAATATCGATTAGAATTAATTATGAGATGAATTTAGGAGATATCTGTACACTTTTCAGCTGAAAATAGTCAAACCGATTGAGAGAGACGGTGAATAAATTTAGCTCAAATAAACCATCGATTTCCACACCAGGAAATTAAATAGAGAATCTGAGTACAAATTTATTGAAACTCCTCAATAAACAGTGGCGCATGGCGTTCCATCTAAAGTTTACCCAAATATGTATCTCGCAGATACATATAGTTCGCAAATATCAATAACTGTTTCAGGAAATGGTTAAAAATTCAGTAAATTCCGTAAAATCATCTGCAACACATCATGAACTTTAGGTCAAAGACTTCTTTTATCGTCGCTTTCACGGCGATTGCCATTGTTTTTGGTATACAGTTTCTGTTTTTAGCCCCCACTGCGAGTGCTCAAACCGAACTGAACAGGATATCTGCCGTTGAGCGAAGTGATGGTAATGGCTTTGTTGTACGTCACCACCTCTCCCAGGCGGTCGACTCATTTTCCGTATTCCAGCCCCGTAAAGATCTTATCCAGATGGTTCTGTACGCACAGGATCTCGATACAACCGATTTTCGTCACCCCGATCCCCATTCTGCTTTTAAAGAGTTCAACCTATTTAATATCACCAACGGTTTCGCGGTTGACATCCACCTGCAGGAGGATGTCCATTTCACTTCCTCGGCCTATCCCGATCAAAACGGAAGAGATCTGCTCCTCGCACTAACCAATACCGATCCTGCAAACCTTACAGATCTCACCGAAGAGATGGACCCGATTGACTGGGAGCTCCACACAGAACAACAAGACGATGAAGGAGATCTATTTGGTGATGAAGGCCCGCGAATGGGATCTACATTTGACGTAGTTGTGCTGGATGCCGGCCACGGCGGAAAAGATCCCGGATCAATCGGTGTGGGAGGCGTCCGGGAAAAAGATATCGCACTTGCCGTAACCATGAAGGTGGGCGAATATATTGAGCAAAATATCCCCGATCTAAAGGTGGTCTACACCCGAACAGAAGATGAATTTGTGGAGCTTGCCGAGCGGGGACGAATTGCGAACCAGCATAACGGTGATCTTTTTGTCTCCATCCATGCCAACTCCTTTTCCCATCAAAATATCGCTCGTCAACAGCAGGCAAATGGCGCCGAAGTCTATATCCTCGGAATGGCGCGTAGCCAGTCGGCAATAGATGTAATGAAACGTGAGAACGCGGCTTTGATGTACGAAAACGGCGATACAGAACAACTTACCGAAGAAGAACTTTTAATTTATGAGCTGACCAACGCCGGTAACATGAGTACCAGCGAACGGATTGCCGGAAAAGTTGAAAATCAATTTCGTGAACGGGCACAACGGCGATCACGAGGTGTAAAACAGGCCGGTTTTCAGGTACTGTACGAAGCCTCCATGCCTGGTGTACTTATCGAACTCGGTTTCCTCTCCAATCCAAATGAAGCCCAGTACTTGAGCACAGAGTATGGTCAGGCGATTGTTGCCTCCGCCATTTTTCGCTCAATACGGGATTTTAAAGAAGAGTACGACAGAATGAATAATCGCCAAACATCAACACGTTAGTCTATGTCTAAACAACCGGTAATAATAGGAGTTGGCGGAGGAAGCGGCTCGGGGAAAACAACGGTCGTAAATCGAATATTGGAAGGAATTGGTGAGGATAATATTGTGCTTATTCAGCACGACTCCTACTATCGCGATCTGAGTCATCTGAAACTTGAAGAGCGTAAAAAACAGAATTTCGATCACCCCGCTTCTTTGGAAACGGAGCTGATGATTCGCCACGTTGATGCGCTGAAAAACGGCTATCAGGTGGAAGTTCCGGTGTACGATTTTGCCGCCCATACCCGATCTAATGAGACCATAAAAGTGTCACCACAAGAGATTATTCTGCTTGATGGCATCCTGATTCTCAATGAACCCGAACTTCGGGAGAAGATGGATATCAAAATATTTGTGGATACCGACGATGATGTTCGACTACTCCGGCGAATAAAACGCGACATTATGGAGAGGGAACGGGATCTGGAAGGTGTGATGCATCAGTACGAAAAATTTGTGCGTCCCATGCACCTGGAGTTTGTAGAGCCGAGCAAGCGATATGCCGATATCATCATTCCGCGTGGAGGAGAAAACCATGTGGCACTCGATATGGTGATCGCCACCATCCGTGAAAAGCTTACCACGTAGATTTAGAACTCTCCATTAGTTTAAGCAGCTCTTTCATCCCATCAAAAACAAGATGGCGGCGTATTTTGGCATCGAACTCATCGCCTAGATGTCGGATTAGAAACTCCGCATCCCCGCCGGATATATAGACGTCTGCACCTGAACTTTTTTCGAGAAAACGGTTCGTAAATTCACGGATGGCCGCCACATACGATCCATTAACTCCCCACTCGAGGCATTCACTCGTGCTTTTACCCGGAAATTTTCTTGGGATGGCTCGATCCGTATTGGGCAGTTGCGGAAGGTTCTGCTCCACGGCCGAATGAAACAGCTGCAAGCCCGGCATTATCACGCCACCCTGGTAAACTCGGTCTCCGGTCATCATATCGATAGTGCAGGCGGAACCGGAATCGATCACCACCACATGACTATTGGTGTAGGCACACGCCCCCAGACAAGCTAAAAATCGATCCATACCCAGCGTTTTGGGAGTGCTATAATCCAGCTCAAAGGCGGAGAGATCTTTGTTGGTAATCCATCGAACCCGTTCGGTATTCAGATTTTCCTGTACCAACTCCGATATGTCCCGCCGTACCGATACCACCGCAACATCCGTATCAGCAGAAATTTTTTGCAGCCACGCCGCTATGCCTTCCTTGTTGCTGATGTCTGTAGAGTAACGATCCACCCAGTCCAGGTTTACCTTTTCCGCTGCCTTCAGTGATGAGTTCCCAATATCGATGTAGAGCATGCCGTCCTTAGAGTTGATTATCTGTTTTTATAAAATTAGTATCTGTCCAAAAAGGCCGTTAAGAAAGACGACCATCATCAAATTTGTCATGCCTGTATTATCGTTTCTGCAAGATAGAGTTTGGGGAGTGTCCCTCCGCCGGCCGGCGGAGGGCAATGGGGGATGAACTTTTGTGCTTATGAATTAAATTTCAGACCATAGTTGATTATGAAGATCATCCCCCTGCTCACCCGACAGCTGTCGGGATCGCTTTCCCTCCTTCAAAGGGGGACTTATATCTTATTTTCCGATACAAGTTGTAAACTACTTTCCATCAACCTAGAATACTAAAATAATTTAAAGCGGACTAAACCTTATTTACAACAGACTTGTTAGAATAGTATCTTCAAAACATTGAAATTTGCAGTAAAACAATTTTATTCATGAATATTGAGAACAGAACAGCCGTTGTAACCGGAGCCAGCAGTGGGCTTGGCTACGAATTCAGTAAAAAACTGGTCAACAAAGGAGCTACCGTTTACGGGCTCGCCCGAAGTGAAGATAAGCTTCAAAAAATTCAAGATGAGCTGGGTGATGCATTCATCCCCGTGGTACAGGATGTAAGTAACCACGATGATATTGAAAAATGGGTTTCCGATACATTCGGTGAGAACCTTACCCCTGATATTCTTATCAATAACGCCGGAATTGGGCTTTTTGGGCCGGTTGATGAACTCCCCCGCGAAGATTGGGAGGCGATGATAAACACCAACGTGAACGGTGTGTTTTACCTGACCCGACAGCTCGTTCCACACATGAAAAAGAGCAGCAGCCACTCGCATATTATCAATATTGCATCGGTTGCGGGACTGCTGGGCAACCCGAATATTTCGGGTTATAATGCCTCCAAATTTGCTGTTCGCGGATTCAGCGAGGCGCTCTTTAAAGAGCTTCGGTACGATAAAATTAAAGTCACCTGCATGTATCCCGGCTCTACTGCCACAGATTTTTTCGAAAAAGCAGGCGCCGACACCCATCCCAATATGATGCGCGGACACGATGTGGCCGACACGCTCGTTCATATCCTCGAAACGCCGGATAATTTCCTCATTAACGAAATTATGCTCCGTCCCCTGAATCCAAAAAATCCCAATGAAGAGAGTTAGTGTAACAGCTCTATTGCTATCCCTCTTGTTGATAGCATCCTGCGGCGATTCAAAGCCGGAGGGTGTTATGGCGGAGGATCGCTATATAGACGTTTTTACAGAGCTGCTGGTGGCGAACCAGCTAACCGATGAGCAACTCGGCAGCGTCAACCGGAACTACGTTCATCAACAGATATTTGAGAAGTACGATACGGACCGTGAAACGTTTGAGACAAGCCACGCCTACTACCAGCGCAATGCAGAAGCGCAGGAGAACCGGCTGGATATCATTGAAGTGAAACTGGAGACCGAGCGCGACCGCATTCAGGAGGCGTTCGATGAATACCGGCGTCAACTGCAGGAAGAAGCCGAAAGCGACACCCTGGATATTGATGAAGATGCAGAGCTGGATTTGGAGATCGAGGATGTGGAAAACGATACTACGGTAACCACACAGGACGATTAGAAGCCATTATCCGGCCTCATCGGTCCTCTTTTCAATCAGTCGATAGACCGCCTCCCCTTCCCGCACCTCATGTTCTGCCTGCTCTTCCCGTACCAAATACTTAACCACGCGATCCACCTTTTTCGGGCTCCATCCGGTCGTCTGCCTGATCTCCCCGGCACTTTTCGATCCCTCCTCCAGAAGGCCCGACACCCGATCCAGCTCCTCCTGTTTTAGTTCGTCGCGCCGCTTCGCTTTTGAGAGGCAGTAATCGCAATGGCCGCAATCGTCCGCATCGGTCTCGCCAAAATAGACTCGCAAAAATTTCTCCCGGCAGCCTTCTGTCTCCGCAAACTGGTGCATATACTCCAGCTTTTTCAGCAGCACGTCGCGGTAGTGGTACGCCTCTTTTTGGTCAACCCGAAACCGCTGTGCCCTCGACTCCAGAAGCCGAACCAGCGGCTGATCTCCCACCTGCCGAAACTGCATCAGCTGGTCGTGGCGCGAAAACACATCCAGCGCCTTCTGCAGCTTATGCGCCGTCACA
>SKWF01000212.1 GCA_007129085.1 Balneolaceae bacterium
ATAATTTCTTCTATTATTTTACCTCGGTATGTTTTAAAAATATTCTGTAACTGTATGGACTATTCGGGGTTAGTGTATGCTATTCAAAATGGAGATGAGCGTGAAGCCAATCGGCTTTGCGCTGAAGCCACCCCTATATTAAAGAAATACCTGATATTGAATGTCGGAGCTTCTAATGCAGATGCCGACGATGCCATTCAACGAATGTTTGAGTACATCATCAAAAAAATCCTGGATGATGATATTGAAAACCCACACGGATTACTGCAGTATATGCTTACTACCTCCCGCCACAGCTACTACAAAATTTTAAAGCAACGGGAACGTAAACTGAATGAAGATCTGCAAGATGAACCCCCTCGCAGCCGTGATCAATTTTGGGAGATTGTTGAAAATGAAGAGCAAGAAATCTTGCAGAAATGCTATGAAAAAATGAATTCCGGTTATCAGGAATTTTTCTCCTTTTTATACAAATTTCCCGGTGCTGAGGCCGCCGATGCTGCCGAGTATTTTGGTATATCTAACAGTAACGCCTGGGCACGTAAAAGCAGGGTTGTAAAACAGTTGAGACAGTGTGCGAAAAGTTTTTATTAAAAATTGAAAAAACAGTGTAAGGAATCGGGCTCGAAAGGTTCATACTTGTAGACAAGAGCATATCAAGAAAAACCGATTATGACAGAAGAAGAAATCAGCAGACAAATTACCCGCTATATAAAAGACAAACTCACCGACAGTGAGGTTGATGAACTCTGGATTGAGTTTCTAAAAAACCCGGAGATGTTCGAACAATTTGAGGTCGAATATAATATAGCGGACCTTTTTATAAACAAGGGGTACAGTATAGAAAATGACAATAACACCGTTCGCGAGCCGGTAACTAAAAAATATCGCGGATGGATATATGCCGCTGCAGCTGCAGTTCTAATCGCGGTTGGCATTCAATTTTTTATCACGTCCCAAACCGATTCGATTTCTAAATATGCGGTAGCCAAAATAGATTCCACAGAATTATTGGGGGCAGATGTTTACAGAACCGACGACGAAGACGTTGAGGAGATGGACATTGAGTTGAATAAAGCGCTCGCGCTCGCCCTAAACGAAGAGAGTAAAACAGCAATTCTACAATTTGAAAATTTACTTGATGAGAGTCCAAACCATGAACAGAAAGTGCGGATTTACCTTAATCTCGGAATTTTACGCTACAACAATGCTGAGTATGAACAATCAACCAAAGAGTTTTTAAAACTGCTCGAGATAAATAACCTTCCAGACCATGTTGAAGAAGCAGCATGGTGGTTTTTGGGAAACGCCCAGCTGAACCTCCAAAATCTTGAGGGTGCCAGGGATTCCGTTTTCAACGCCTACCAACTGGATGGGCGATTTAATGAACCTGCACTTTCCCTGCTTAATCGAATCGATCAAGAGTTGGAAAAAGAGAATGATTCCATATCAGAGAATACCATGTAGCCGATAGAACTGTTGGCTTCTAATCCTATTCATTTTCAGGCCTCCCATACCTAATAAATTTACAAGTATGGGTTTAGTGTTTATCCTCTCACCGTTAATTCCCCTCTTCTGTATATATTTGTATATAGGTCAATAGTTGCACTTGCTATTTTGATCGCCTGTAGAGCTCTTTCTGTTTTCTCCTTTACGAGAAAGCTTATTATACAATTTCGTTGAAAGTTACCTATAATTGAATAGCCAATTTTCAACAACGTATGTAACCTTCAACTGTGCAAAATCCATTGCTAAATCCAGAAGATAAAGAGCCGGTAATTGAGGAATCGCTGCGTCCATCCTCCCTTGATGAATTTGTTGGGCAGAAAAAAGCGATTAATAACCTCCATGTGTTTGTTGAGGCTGCCAAAAAGCGAGGCGAGGCTCTCGACCACGTTATTTTATCCGGGCCACCCGGGCTGGGAAAAACCACGCTGGCGTATATTATCTCGAAGGAGATGGGGGTACAGATCAAACCGACAACCGGACCGGTTCTGGAAAAACCGGGCGATTTGGCGGGAATGCTCACCAATCTGGAAGAGGGGGACGTACTTTTTATTGATGAAATTCACCGGTTGAATCCGGTGATTGAGGAGTATCTCTATTCTGCCATGGAAGATTTTAAGCTCGATATTGTGATTGACTCGGGGCCGAATGCCCGCAGCGTACAAATTGAGCTGAACCACTTTACACTGGTTGGAGCCACCACCCGTAAAGGACTGCTTACCGCTCCGCTGCGTGCACGTTTTGGAATTGATATGCGGCTGGACTATTACGATGTGGAGCTGCTGCAGAGAATTGCTCTGCGTACTGCGCATATTCTCAATTTTGGAATTACAGAAAAAGGTGCGCACGAAATTGCACGAAGAAGTCGCGGCACTCCACGAATTGTAAATAAACTACTCCGGCGAACACGGGATTTCGCCCAGGTTGACGGACTCACCGAAATTGATGACGCCATAGCCGATAAAGCACTCAATGCACTGGATGTTGATCAAAACGGCCTCGACGATATGGATGTTCGAATCTTGAAGGCGATCATCGAAAATTACAGCGGCGGGCCGGTAGGGCTTGGCACACTGGCTGTTGCCGTAGGTGAAGACAAAGGCACCATCGAAGAGGTATATGAACCGTACCTGATAAAAGAGGGGTTTATGCAGCGAACACCAAAAGGCAGAATTGCAGCCGCAAAAGCTTTCCAATACCTGGGAATTAATCCCGATGACAGTAGCGACGCCAACCTTTTCAATTCATGATTCGCACATAAATATTTCGTAGCTTAACGCCCTGTTTTTAACACTTATTTTAGATAGCTGCTCAAGAATGAAAAATCTATTTACTTCCGAATCTGTATCCGAAGGTCACCCTGATAAAGTTGCTGATCAAATTTCTGACGCCATTCTCGATGAAATGCTCGAGCAGGATCCCAATTCACGTGTTGCCATAGAAACACTTGTCACCACCGGCCTTGCTGTTGTATCCGGCGAGGTTACCACCGACGCTTATGTTGATGTACAGGAGCTTGTGCGCGAAGTCATTCGGAATATCGGGTATACAAAGGCGAGCTACCGGTTCGATTCGGAATCCTGCGGTGTGCTCTCCACCATTCACCAGCAGAGCCCCGACATTGCACAAGGTGTAGATTCATCCGGTAAAAAAAAGCAGGGCGCCGGAGACCAGGGGATGATGTTTGGATATGCCTCTACCGAAACGGAAGAGTATATGCCGATGACGCTCCAGTATTCTCATAACCTGTTGAAAACACTGGCGCACATTCGCAAAGAGACGGCTTTGATGCCGTACCTGGGCCCTGACAGCAAAAGCCAGGTAACCGTAGAATATGATGAAAACAATAACCCCCTCAGGATTGATACCATCGTACTCTCCACCCAACATGATGAAGGAATTTCCCAGGCTCAAATCAGATCAGATATTAAGAAAAACCTGATCTCTGCCGTAATACCGGACAACCTGATGGACGCTAATACCACCCTTCATGTGAACCCCACCGGTAAATTTGTTATCGGCGGCCCACACAGCGACACCGGACTGACCGGCCGAAAGATTATTGTGGATACCTACGGAGGTCGCGGCGCCCACGGTGGCGGCGCATTTTCCGGAAAAGACGCCTCAAAAGTTGACCGTAGTGCAGCGTATGCCGCGCGTCACGTTGCCAAAAATATTGTTGCTGCCGAACTTGCTGAAGAGTGTCTCGTACAGGTCGCCTACGCAATTGGTGTAGCCGACCCGGTATCCATCAACGTAAATACTTACGGCACCGGAAAAGTTAGCGACCTGCAACTGGCAGAAGCCATTAAAAAGACGTTCGACCTCACACCCGCAGGCCTGATAGAACGGCTTGATTTGAAAAAACCCAACTTTTTGGAAACGGCCGCATACGGACATTTTGGGCGCAATCAGTTTACATGGGAAAAGCTCGATTATGTAGATAAAATTACCAACGCCGTTAAATAACAGCGGCTGATTTTACTGCTGTCTTTTTGCTTTACCGTTACTCTTAAATGAGTAAAGCTATCCACCTTACGATTTATTACATACTGCAATTTCAGATGCTCAAGAAATTGTAGTACAATAAAGCACTTAATCAAAAAGAAGGTGAATAGTTATGAAAAACACAGTTACAATAATTTTGGGACTGCTTTTTGGCCTGATCAGCTCACAGGCTATAGCACAAGATCAACCAAAGGCATTTCAAGGAGCTGAAATTATACCGGTAGTGGGTGATCCCATTCCCGATGGAACCCTGGTTGTTCAGCACGGCGAAATAATCGCTGTTGGCGCAACCGGCTCGGTACCCATCCCTGATGATGCCGACGTGATAGACGCAAGCGGCAAAGTAATCATGCCGGGACTGGTAGACAGCCACTCGCACATTGGCGAAGGTGATGGAGGGGACGGATCATCTGCTCTACACCCCGATGTTCGAATTATGGATACTATCAACCCGACGAGCGATTCATTTAAACATGCTCTTGCCGGCGGAATTACCTCGGTAAACGTTATGCCGGGATCGGGTCATCTGCTCAGTGGTCAAACCGTGTACCTAAAACTGCGCGACGCCAATAAAATTGAAGATATGCTCATTTATGTCGACGAAGAAGCCGGTATTTACGGCGGAATAAAAATGGCCAACGGCACAAACTCCATCCGCACAAATGGCCCATTCCCTGGCACCCGGGCGAAATCTTCTGCAATGGTGAGAAATCTATACATCCAGGCGCAGGAGTATAAAGCAAAAATTGATGCCGCCGATGGTGACCCTGATGAAATGCCATCACGCAATCTGCAGATGGAAGCCCTCGTGGAAGTTCTGGAAGGGAAGCGAATTGTTCACAACCACACACACCGCCACGATGATATTTTAACCGCCATTCGTCTTGCTGATGAATTTGGCTACCGCATGGTTCTCCACCATGTAAGTGAAGGCGGGCAAGTGGCAGATGAAATTGCAGCATCCGGTTACCCATCATCTATTATTGTACTGGATACCCCCGGTGGAAAACACGAAGCCATTAATCTGGATTATGAAATCGGGCCTAAACTGGAAGAGGCCGGGGCTGATGTAGCTTATCATACCGATCACCCCATTACCGATTCCCGACTGTTTTTACGATCCGGTGCATTTGGCGTTCGGGCCGGCATGAGCCGGGAAGCCGCACTGGAAGCCTTAACGATTGCCAACGCCCGAATGATGGATATGGAAGATCGCGTCGGTTCCCTTGAAGAGGGGAAAGATGCCGACTTCATCATCCTTAATGGAGATCCCTTTAGCGTTTATACCCAAGTACAGGAAACCTGGATTGAGGGTAAAAAAGTGTGGGATCGTTCAAACCCTGAGGACCGAAAATTTGCAACCGGCGGTGATTACGA
>SKWF01000276.1 GCA_007129085.1 Balneolaceae bacterium
AATATGGTTTGAGTGCCGGCAGGCACGGTCCAATTCGTTTGTTTGATGTGATTATTTAAATTGCCGTTTGTTCCAAATCATCCAATCACATATCATAAAATCCATATTCATATGATTTTCGCAGTTGATCATGCCTATCCGCCATGAAGGCGGACGCCTGCGGCGTGGCATTTTCATACGGGCGACATCATTTATCCCACCGGTTGAAACCGGTGGCTACGATTCGGTTTATGCCTAGCGGCATTAAGTGGGTAAACTCTGATACAAATAGACTCGTTTTAATAATTTCCGTACAAGTCTAACAGGGTTCCCGCAATATTTTATCTATAAGACGACATTAAATCTTCAGCACAAAGTTCGATCTGTCGAATTCAGAACTCCTGTTCATTTGAACAGCAGACAGGGATTTTTTCAATACTTTTTTGAGCTCACTGTAGGCAGCAGGTTTGGTGATGTAGATATTGGCTCCGTGAGAAAATGTATCATCGATATCTTTATCAGATGTAGATGTAGAATAGATTGCAATTAAGATATTGCTGTATTTTCCATGACTTCTGATCTTCTGCAGGCATTCTATACCGTCCATATTCGGCATATTTAGATCCAGGTAGATAATATGAGGGAGTGGATTATCTTCGGTTGAGAGAAAATTCATCAGCTGTTTGCCATCATTCATCATATTGACAGTGATATCCTTATCCATCTCATCCAAGATCTCTTTGAAAATAAGTCTGTCGTCCGCATCATCATCGGTTAGAAGTACGCGAAGTGGGGCTATACCGCTTTTCATTTTTCTTCCGGAATTTGAGCCTCTTCAGGAATATAAATATCAAATGTGGTTCCTTCATTTAAGGCACTATCAACAAATATTACCCCATGATGATGGCCTACAATTTTTTTCACAGTAGCCAGCCCAATTCCTGTGCCGGGGTATTCATCTTTTGAATGAAGTTTTTGAAATACCTCGAATATTTTTTCTTCAAATTTTTCCTCAAAACCGATACCGTTATCAGAAATTGAAATATGGCAGTAGTTTTGGTTCGGTGAAAGATTTTTTCCCTTCAATTCACCCCCGTCAACAACAGTGCTATTGATCTTGATGTGAGGTTTTTCTCCGGGTTTTGAAAATTTGAGTGCATTGCTGATAAGATTATGTATCAACTGCCGGAATTGAAAGACGATAACATCAGCCTTACACATCTCCTGCAGCTCAATCTCGGCTTGCTTTTTTTCAATAACGTCATTGAAATTTGTTAAGACTTCTTCAACAATACTGCCCAGATCCACAGTTTCAAAAATTCTCTCTGTCGTGTTGAGCCGTGAGAATGTGAGTAGATCATCAATAAGCTTCTGCATCCGTTTTGCAGCGCCCTGCATAACAGAGAAGTACTTTTTGCCCTTATCGGAAAGGTTTTGATTCTCCTTTTCAAGTACCAGGCCTGCAAAGGTTTGAATTTTGCGGAGCGGCTCCTGTAAATCGTGGCTGGATACATAAGTAAAAGCTTTCAGCTCTTTGTTGGTTTCCACCAATTGCTTGTTCATTTCCCGGAGTTCTTCAATAGCGTTATTTAACTCAACCGTCCGTTCTTCTATTTTCTCTTCCAGCTCTTTGGTATGCTGCTCCTGAATTTCACGCCGTTTTTCCCTCTCTTTAACCTGCTCCGTAATATCTTCTACCGACAAGAGAATTAAATTTTTGGAATCATCACCTTTCGCTACCTCTCGTGCATTTAGTAGCAGATGAAGCTCACCAATACCGGCGAAAGTGTGAACGATTTCATAATCAACAACAACCGGGTTTTCGGGAATAATATCTTCAAAAAGTTTTCTGATTTCAGGAAAGTCCCACATCTTATCACCCAAATCATAGATTAGTGAACCTATGGTTTCCTTTTCTTTGAGCTTAAATTGTTTATAAAAGGCGTTATTAACTGTTCTAACCCGTAGATTTTTATCCAGCACCAGCAAAGGTTCGCGAATATTTGCTACGATTGATTCAGAATAATTTCTTTCAGCTTCAATCTGTTCATTTAAACTGCTCATTTCCTGGTTCAGGACAATCAGCTCTTCGTTTGTGCTTTGAAGCTCCTCTTTACTGGTCTCTAACTCTTCATTCAGACTCTGCAGCTCTTCACTGCTACTCATTAATTCTTCGTTGGCACTTTGAAGCTCTTCGATGGCAACTTCCTGATCCTCCGTGATATTGCGCATGTCTTCTCTTGTGTCAATAATCTCCTGTTCTAACTGCTGAATACGAAGATCTTTATCGGTATCCGGTACGTTGTCTGTTTCTGATCCTTCAGTTTCTGCCCCTTGTCTGTTTTTTTCTGAAGAAGTATCATGAAAAAGTATTAAATAATGCGGCTCTATGGTATTGGGCAGCGGAATTGCTTCGATGGATATCGTCCGAAGTTCATCATTCAGTTTGATCGGAATATTCTCTTTTTTTACTTCTTTATGCTCCTGTTTTACTTTGTGCAGAACATTTCTCAATTCAAAAGCGAGGCCCGGTACTGCGAGAGTCATTAGATTATGGCTCGGCTTTCCTGATGACTGTTCCAAATAGGGCCCCGTTTTGCCTCGGTACTGTACAATATCCATCGCTTCGTTTACTACTACACCGGCAGGGGTGTAGTTTTTGAGCATATACTCATCTGCCGTTTTTTGAAAGTCGGGACTCTTCTTTTCCGGCGCTTCGTTTTTATCAGTACGGTTATAATCGAGTTCCGACCTTCGGTTTACTACCTGCACAAACTTACTGGATGCATCTTTACGCGAATATATTTTATCATTCTTGGAGGCTTCTGAAAAAAGATCGGGAACCCCGCTGGTTGTTTCTGATTTACCGAGTAGCAATATCCCGTTTTTGTTCAGCACATAATGAAAGGTGGTAAGTGCCTTTTTCTGCAGATAGGGTTCAAAATAGATAAGTACATTTCGGCAGCTTATAAGGTCCATTTTACCAAATGGTGGGTCTTTTAAAAAATTGTGGACGGCAAAAACACACATATCCCGAATTTGCCGGCTTACCTGAAAATTCCCATTCGATTTGATAAAGTACTTCTTTAATCGTTTGTCAGATACACCGGCCAACTCTGTTGACGTATATGTACCAAGACGGGCTTTGTCGATAGCAGGTTCACTCAAGTCAGATGCAAAAATCTGCACCTTTTTTCCGGGATTTTTCACAGAGCGCGATTCTAATAGCTCTCTAAAAAGAATGGCCAGAGAGTACGCCTCCTCTCCTGTACTACACCCCGCTACCCAGACTCGTGCGGTTTTATCGTGGGGAATTTTGTCTAAAATATCCGACAAAAAATTATCGGATAGATTTTTAAATATTTTTGGGTCACGGAAAAATTCGGTTACCGGAATCAAAAAATCACTGTACAGAGTGTCCTGTTCCTCTCTGTTTTCTCTTAAATATTCAAGATAGGCAGACACCTTTTTAATTTTGTTTATCGCCATCCTTCGCAGAATTCTTCGGCGTATGGTTGTCTGTTTGTAATAGGTAAAGTCAGTGCCTTTTCGAACCCTCAACAGGGTGATAATTTGCATGAAGGCATCCTCATCAACCCTCTCCGAGAGAGTTTCTAAAGCATCTTCGGTTTTTATAAAGTGCTTTATTTCGAGTAGTTTTTTCGGGATCTCTTCGGGAGGGAGTACAAAATCCACCACTCCTGCATGTATTGCGCTGCCGGGCATACCATTGTATTCAGCCGATTCTATATCCTGTGCAAAGGTAATGCCCCCGCCATCTTTTATGGTTTTTAAACCTTTGGTACCATCCGATGCCGTCCCCGACAGCACCACGCCAATGGCGTGTGATTCATAAACTTCGGTAACCGCTGAAAACAGCAGATCGATGGGCAGAATACGCTCTAGTTTTTTCTTTTCGGGCCGATCAATGAGCTGTAATTTACCATCTGATGCGCTCATTAATTTATTACTGGGCATCACATATACATGGTTCGGCTCTATGTTAGTCTTCTCCGATATCTCTACTACCGGCATTTTCGTCTCTTTCTGAAGAATTTCGGGCAGTAGGCTTTCGTGGTCAGGATCTAAATGTTGTATAAATAAAAAAGCCATACCGGGTTCTTTCCGAATGGCTTTGAGTAATTTTTTAAAAGCTGTTAACCCCCCGGCTGATGCACCAACAGCAACAACTGGAAAGGAATTTTTAGAATTTTTCTTAGCAGCTGCACTATTGTCTGACTTTTCGGTCATTTTATTTATCTGTAGTTAGCATAAAGCTTTCTTTTCCGGGTAGATCCAAATCCCTATCGGCTATTAATTTAAGTGATTTGTAAATAAGCTCTTTCAGTTCCCAATAATTGGCCGGTTTTTTAATGTAATAGTGTGCGGCATCTTTAAAAACCTGCTTTATCATTTCCTCATTGGTTGCAGTGGAAAAAATAAATACGGGCAAATCCTGTAATTTTGTGTCTCTCTTTATTTCGCCTAATGCTGCAAATCCGTTTTTCCGGGGCATGTTCAGATCAAGAAACAGGGCATCAGGCATCTTATTTCTGTCATCTTTGAGCCATTCAATAAGTTCATCACCGTTATTAAATGAGTTGACTTTAACTGATACAGGCAGTTCGTCTATGGACTCTTCAAACAGGAGGCGATCGTCATAATCATCTTCGGCCAGGATGATATTTAACGTGCGGTGGATTGGCTCATACTTTTTTCCATTATTCATCATAAAATGTATTTAAAATTGTGAGTGTTATCAATCTAATAATTTCTCAATGAGTGATATAGAATCTGAGTTTAATTTATAAACATAAATATTAGACTATCCCTTTTGATACTGAATAGAGTTCAGCGCAAAAAGGGATGTTCATTAGATTTAAAAAACATTTTAGTCTTTAGGCTAAAGCTTCACATAGCAAGATGCAGATAATTAACGGTTTTATAGTTACAAATTCCCATATTAAGTATTGTATTAATTTTCGATTGAATCGAAATAATGCATTATTCGAAGTTGGATGGCAGGTTTGCCGCCGGATTAATATTGCGATTGGATATGGTAAAGCATCATGCAATAAAAGTGATATACCTGCTGGGTAAAATCAGCTGAAGTAATACAGTGGTGGAAAGAATTCAGTTAATGATGGGGATGAGAAACCGCTTAAGTGTGATTGAGTATAGTCCTGGTTGAGAAGATTAAATACCGGAGAGCGATTTTACTGTAACATATGGATTTTTAAGGTGGTTCATTCCCCAAAACAAAAAAGCCCTGCAAGATCATAAGTTTATGTCTCACAGGGCTTTATCTGAGAGTGGGACCGGGCGGATTCGAACCGCCGACACACGGATTTTCAGTCCGTTGCTCTACCTACTGAGCTACAGTCCCTCATCAGAGAAGCCAAATATA
>SKWF01000061.1 GCA_007129085.1 Balneolaceae bacterium
AGATTTCCATCGCTGTCTTCTTCCCTATAAAGAAGAGTTACGGCAACATCGGATACAGCATCGCCGGTTGATCGATCAATTACTTGACCTTGAAGCTCACCGGTTGCTTCAAATCTCTCTGTCATTGTTGGCGAGTCACTGCAGGCAACCATTCCGGCTACCAAGAGCAGTGGCAATGCGAACAAGCAGATCCCACGTAGTTTATTGTATAGTTTTTTATTCATAGCACTTTTTAGTCTTTGTTAGGTATTAACGTTGCCATGAACCTACTCCTTTAACCTTGTAGTAGCACTACATGTATATGTAGATATTGAGTGAACAGATCATACCTCTCAAAAAAACAGCTTGAGCACCTCAAAAACTGCCTGTTCCCGGCTATATCAGCTTAACATTTTGCCTCTCTTTAGATAAAAAATGCAGTTTTGCTGTGCATATCTACCAAAATATGTAGGGGAAAGTTAGGTAACGCAGAATTATCAGTCAGAAAAGTTCACAAAACCGTACGCCCTTTTAATAGATGAGAAAGTAGGCTTTCATCTCCCGGAAAAATGTGGAGAGAATCTCTTTTATAATAACGATGGCCGGAATAGCAAAAAGAAGGCCAATAAACCCGAAGAGCATAGAGCCTGCTATGGCTCCCAGAAAAACCACAATCGGGTGCAAGGAGACTGCCCGTCCCAATACAAACGGTTTATAAACTGCATTATCAATCGCCTGTGCGATAGCGTGGACTATAACTGTCCACAGTACAAGATTGTTAAGCGTGATGAATGGCAGAATGGAGTTAACCTCCTCCATGATTAATGCGTAGACAATACAGACCGCAATACCTATAAACATCCCGAAAATGGGTATGACATTGGCGATTCCCGAAATAATAGCGAGAATTACAGCAATTCGGGCATCAAAACCGATCAATACCAGCAGTAACCATATCGTAGCTGACATCAACACCGTTTCGATAACCGTGCCCCGCAGGTAGTTACCGATAGCCCGATCTACATTATTAAGAACCGTGAGTGACATTTCGAAATAGTTATTCGGTACCATCGAGATAAACCCTTTCCGAATTTGGCCGTTATCAATCAGGAAAAACAGAAACATCACCGGCATTACCAGCCAAATGGATAGTACGTTTAGAGTGCTCAATATTAACGATTCTCCCTCGTCATCAACCTGGGATGCATCAGCATCCTGATCCGCCTCAAGGGGCCTCTCAGATACCAAAAGTTCCGGCTCTGTATAAAGCACACGGTTATTATGATTCTCTATATACCGATTCAGCACTTGTCTGTCTATGGAGGGCTCCCCGGCGGCCCAATCCTCAAGTGATTCCAACTCCTGGTCATTCAAATGCAGCCAACGATTTATCGAATCCATAAGGGGATCGAGTTCGGGGCCGATGAGATTATAGACCACATTTCCTTCCTCGTCATCATCAATCCCCATATAGTATTGATACCGGTCGTTAATATTATCCTGGATCGACACGCGATATTGCAGCTGTTCATTTTCACCGGGAATTAGTGTTACGGCATATCGGACCGAAAAGAATAAGAAGATCATAAAACCACCGAGCAGCAGTATTACAGATGCCCATCGGGGCACACCTTTTCTGTAGAGTGAGCTTAACAACGGTTGACACAGATAGGCCGCCAGCAAGCCCAAAACAACCGGCAATATGAGGGGCTTTAAAAAAATTAGCAGATACAGAATCAACCCGAAAAAAAACACACCGCTAACACTGTAAATTATGCGTGATCGCACTGTGCGTTTTCGGCGGAACTCAAGCTTCTCTTCCCGCCCAGGTGATGGCTTTTTGCTATTGGGCAATGAATTCATCTACATCCAATTTTTGATCAAACAACTTGTTAGTCTCCTTTAATCGAACTCCAACTACGATAGCCAACTGCTTCATAATTTTTGCTGCAATAAATGGCTCCTTTTCGATTAGCTTATCGAGATCGGTTCTGAAAATTGCCAGCAGATCTGTATTTGTAGAAGCGTATGCCGTTGCCGATCGCGGTGAATTTTCAAGCAGCGCAATTTCCCCGAAAAAATCGCCGGGCTCCAATTTAGCCAATACCAAATTCTCATCATCGTCATGCTCCAGCTGTATCTCCACTTCTCCCGTTTTTATGATGAACATCGCCGCCCCCGGCTGATGCATTAAAAAAATGGACTCACCCGCTTCGTAATGCCTTTCAAACAAAATGCTGGAAACGATATTCAGCTCCCGGCGACTAAGGTTTTTAAAAATAGGTATCGAACCGAGTAGCTCCGTATCACCCCCTTCTTTTTCCCTAAACAGAGATTTAAAAATATTACTCCACAGTGGATGAATTATTTTTCTCATTTTCCGAAACCAACATTTAAATTAGTATCAATATCGTAATCTACAACTATGTATACAGTCTTAACGACACATCTAAATTTAATACTCAGGTTTAATTTGTCAGGTATAACTTATTTTAGCAAATTAACCTTCGAAAACTACATAGTTCATTAGTTTATTTCAGTTACGAATATGCTATTGTAGAGTCTACAAAACAAGATTGGTTTTTTTACACAGACTCAATTAACAAAACTTGAATAATTATGATAGAGAATCGATACACACTTTTAGGCTTAATGGTCTCATTTCTTTTTATAACTGTTATAGCTTGCTCCCCTCAACAAGCAGACCATGCCCAAGATAGAATTGATGAAACCCCTACGTGGGTAACATCACCACCAATGGACAGTGATGAATATATCTACGGAACCGCCAGTGCAACATCCTCTCGCCAAAACATAGCGCGGCAGCGAGCAGAAGCAAATGCAAAGCAGGTTATTTCGGGCAAGCTTGGCGAAAAAGTAGAAGCACTCCAAAAACTGTTTGAGGAGGAGGTAAGTGATGGAGATCAAGAGATTTACAGTGCTGCTTTCACCAATGCCACTCAGGTAGTTACTGATCAGGAGCTTGTAGGTACACAGATTGATGAACTTCAATTCATGACCAATGAGCGTGGAAATTATATTGCGCATATTTTAATGAGAATGCCCGTGCCGGAAGCGCAAGAGCATCTTGATGACATCCTTTCACGAGAAGAAGAGTTGTACATTCGGTTTAAGGAATCTGAAGCTTTTAAAGAGCTTCACGAGAACCTCGAAAGACTCGGGGCTGAAGAAGAGTAAGTACATTTCGTTGGCTTTCATGGTACTACTTTTCGATAAATGCCCCGATTCTGATACTAGAAGCGGGGCATTTTTTTTTACCGCAATTAACCACCTCTTTGAATGAGTAAAAAACAGGTTAGTATTGGCATCATTGGACTAATCTCAGCTCTTATTATTTTGTGGGCTGAACTGTCAGGGTCGCTCCTCCCCGGAGATCGACTTTTTGCTGATTACATGTTTAAAAATCACCCGGCAGAAATAGAGCATGAAAACGTGGCGATGGTTGCGATTGATGAAGCCAGCCTTGCTCACTTTGCCCAGCAAAACAGCTACTGGCCATGGCCCAGGGAATTCTATGCTATCCTTGTCGACTATCTTGCCGAACAGGGTGCCGATGTTATTGTTCTGGATATCCTGTACGATACGCCCGACTTTGACCGTACAGCCATCAATGGAGAAGTCAGTGACCGCCGCTTCATGGAGAGTATGAAGCAGGCAGGTAATACGGTTCTCGGTTTTAAATCAAGCATCCTGCACCCTGATATGTCTGCACTGCCGGTACCCGATGAAATACCGGAACCACTTGCCGTTGAAAATTGCGGTGAATTTGCGTCTCATCTTGCCACAACCCTACCCATTTCCAACTTTCTGAACAGCACAGAATTAATCGGTAACACGCATATTGAAACCGGAAGTGATGGACTTATCCGGAATCAAAACCTATTGAGTAACATCAAAGATTATGGTTTTGCGCCGTCCCTTTCACTGGCAACGTATTTGATGACAATGGATGATCACCCAACCATAGCGTGCGGAGATAAATCACTCCAAATCGGAGACAAAGAAATTCCACTACAGGCGGATAACTCATACCTAATCAACTGGTATGGCCAGGGAGATACCGGTGGAACGTTTCCCTATTATTCATTCCAGCGGGTTGTAAGAGATGCTATTGGCACACAGTTCAGAGATAACTTTGAGCCTGAAATTGACCCCTCCGTTTTTGAAGACAAAGTGATTTTTGTGGGGGCCAACGCAGCCGGATTAGCAGACATCAAAAATACACCCGTAAGTGCCCTCGCTGATTTTCCGGGAATGGAAATTCATGCAACCGTTTTTCAAAACCTCATTGACGAATCATTTATCGAACGGTTGAGCGCTGTTTTAGCAGGTGGTATCATTCTATTGCTCACTCTTACTCTGGCATTTGTCTACGGATTTATAACCATTCGTAAAAGCACCTTTTTAACCATTGGGCTGATAATTTTCATCCCACTCATAGCCGGACTCTTCTTTTATCAATATCAGCTATGGCTGCCCATTACATCACTTTTTTTTACCACCGGGCTTACATTTTCGGCGATAACCGGCTTAAACTACTTTACGGAAGGCCGCGAAAAGCGTCAGATTCGCAGCGCCTTCAACCAATATGTGCAGCCTGAAGTAGTACAAGAGCTGATGGATAAACCCGAAATGCTCAAGCTGGGTGGTGACAAAAAAAACCTCACCGTGCTTTTTTCTGATTTAGCAGGATTTACCTCCATCTCCGAATCAATGCATCCTGAAGAACTTATATCAATTTTAAACATCTACCTCGACGATATGTCGGAGGTTATCCTTCAAAACGGTGGCACCATCGACAAATATATCGGTGATGCAATTATGGCATTCTGGGGAGCTCCACTTCCAATGAAACAGAGTGCTGATGTAGCCTGTAGCTCTGCGCTAAAAATGTCTGCACTTACTCCCCATATTAAAAAGAAAATTGGCCGGGATGATATTGAGCTTATTACCCGTTTTGGTATCAATACCGGAGATGTGGTGGTAGGGAATATAGGCTCGGAAAATCGATTCAGCTACACCGTTTTAGGGGATGCCGTAAACCTTGCCGCTCGGCTTGAACCGGCAAACAAAGTGTTTGGCACCGATATTATGATCTCAGAATTTACCAAAGAGAAACTTTCTGATCACTTTTTATGCCGCCAACTCGACTTGATGATCGTTAAAGGGAAATCGAAGCCGGTAAAAGTGTACGAACTGATGGCTGATCTCTCTGATAACGACGACCATACCCACAAACAGAAAGCCGTTGAAGTTTATAATGAAGGACTCAAATACTATTTCGACAGACGCTGGCCGGACGCCATCACACAGTTCGAAATGGTTGAAAAATGGATTGAAAATGACGGTCCGGCAAAAGAGTATATAGCACGATGTGAGAAATTTATCGAACAACCACCCGAAGATGATTGGAAAGGTGTTTTTCAAATGACAACAAAATGATGACCCATAAACCCAGTTGCCATGAACAATCTGCTTAAAACATGCACCCTGCTTTTTGGATTCCTGCTGCTACTTCCGCTTGCATTGTCGGCTCAAGAAAGTGAACAAACAATACAGACTAGTGTTGATATGCGTGAAGGCCCCGGCGCCTATTTCGAGCTCCTTCTTCGCCTTAACAGAGGAGCAAATGTAGTGAAAACCGATGAGGAACCGGGCTGGCTGCAGATTGATTTTGATGAACAGACCGGATGGATTCCCGATCAACCTCACTATTTCGAAGAGCCTGAACAGGACGAGGACGAAGAGGACACTCGGGCCCGAATGAGCCGAATGTATGACGAAATGATGGGGGAGGAAGATGAAGACGACTCCTCCATTTATGCCACACCTACTGAGGTCGCCGCTGCTATTCGTGGATTTTCTCGTCAGTATCGCGCCTCGAGGGGAGATGGTACAGAAGTTGATTTCTCACGCTCTTTCGAAGACCGCATTGATATCAGTGACTATAACAGCTTTCGGCGAAGCCGTATAAGCGGTTGGAGCTGGTTTATAGCCCACAACCGATTTCCGCTCTCAGCCCTAGACATTGAAGTTCCGGAGTATACTCCCGAAATAGAAACCATGGGGTGGGGCATTGCAAGTGCCTTGGCAGAAAAAGGCCTCTACGAAAATTACGAGGTTCAGGAATACCTGCAGTACGTTGGGTTGATGGTAGCTGAAAGCTCTCACCGATACGAAATTCCTGTTCAAATCCACATTCTGGATGTAGATGAAGTGGTTGGTTATTCCGCACCCAATGGCATTATTTTTATCTCCAAGGGCGCACTGCAATTCATGGAGTCGGAAGCTGAGCTCGCATTTTTTATTGGTCATGAGCTAGCCCATATCGTTATGCAACACGGCGTGCAAGAAACTACCGAACGGGAGGTGCATATTCGACGGGATGATGCGTTCAGTCAGCTTCGCCAGGAACTCGACTACGACAATCGTGATGATAATTACGCCCGCGTAGCCACTGAGTTGTCGGAATGGGCCGACCAAGTCTATGAATACCTCGTAAGCGAGCGCCTGAATGAGTATGAATATGAAGCCGACCTGCTGGGAGTAGCGTACGCATTTCGGGCTGGGTATGACCCATCTGCGGCTGTTGATCTACTAAACAGACTAGAACGCGAGCAGGGTGGATTCGCAACACAAATTGGCACACTTGAGTGGGAAGGAACCGAACTTGAATACCGGATTGAAAACATCAACGAAATTATTGGCCACCTGAACACCAGCCGTCACGACAGCCAGCAATTTGAATCAGAGTATCAAAACATTAAAAACCTGATTCGCTGATTTACAGAAAAAAGTTCGATGTACAACTAATCTTCACCGAACTTAAATTCTATTTACGATATGTCACTGAGTAACTCCTTTGCCTCTTCTCGTTTGTCGTCATCACCCATCATTTTCGGCTCCATAGATGCCGCCTCATTAAGTACTTCAATAGCCTCATCTTTTTTATCGATTTCAATATAGTGCTTTGCTAAATCCACACGGAATAGAATACTTTCCGACATCATATCAATAGATTTTTTCAGGTATTTTTCCGCCTTATCTTCTTCAGCATCATCAGGCAACCCTTCCGACACCATTCCGGCAGCTGTTTCTTCTGTACTGCTTGCAGTTGCTATATCGGAGTGCCATACTCCATATAAATGCCAAACAGGAGCATAATCAGGAATAAGTTCAGAGGCCTTTTCAATATGCTCTTTAATATCATGGGAAGCCTCGATCATATCGCGGGTTCCTTCTAAATTATTATAGCGGCCTGATGCAACTGCATATACGTAGTGCGAGTGACCTTTATCAGGATATAAATCTACTACCTTTTCAGCAATTTCAAGCGCATGTTTATACCCTTCAAGCTTAACATCTTCATCATCTTTTCTGTGGTATTTGCGGGTAGTAAGCAGGCTTTTGTTCCAAAGAGCTTCGTAGTTTTCTGAGTCTTCTTCTAAAACTTTTTTAAATATTTCCAGTGCTTTCTCTTCTTCATGGTTGTCTGCCTTCTCTTCAGCTCTCTCTATTAACTCGTCAACATCATTATCAGATGCATACACCTGATCAACTAACGAAAATGCTCCAAGGCAAAAAATGACCGCAATTATTTTTTTCATCTCTGTTTTTAACATTTACTGTTTTAAAGAATTAACAGTATAAGTTAATCAAGTTTAAAATCATTCCTTGAAGTATAAAGTCATGCAGCAATTTACTTCTTCTTCTAAATAAAAACCCCATCAAAGGTTGCTATAAAACTGTATTATTCAAGGTCAATCAACCCCTCAGAAATACCTTTGGCAACTGCCTCTGATTTATTATTCACCTGTAATTTTCTGTATATATTTCTGATGTGATACCCAACTCCATCTACAGAGAGATATATAATTTTTGCTATCGCAGCATAGGAATTTCCCTCCCCAAGAAGCTGTAAAATCTCAGATTCTCTCTCACTCAAATTATAATTTTTACTCCTATTGCCCCTCGAGTTAAACGAGGATATCACCTTTCGTGCAATCGTGGGAGACATGGGAGATCCCCCTCGGTGCGCAGCAATTACTGCATTAACCAGTTCTGCCGGAGATACTTTTTTGATTAAATAACCGATTGCACCATTTCGAAGTGCTTCAAAAATATGCTTGCTGTCCTCAAATACTGTTGCCATTACAACAGCGAGCTTCGGGTTGATTTCCAAAAGCTCCTTAACCCCCTCAGTACCATCCATACCCGGCAAACCGATATCAAGCAGCACTACATCAACATGCATAAAGTTTTCTAGTTCAAGTGCCTCTTCGCAACTCCCATACGTATTTCTCACGCTAATATTGGAGTTGAAATCAAGAATTGTAGACCACCCCTCTCTCATATAAGGGTTATCCTCAATGATGATCACACGTATTAATTTTTGATATGCTGTATTTTCATCTGTCATTATCGTTCAAAAGTATAGTAAAATGATTCTGACGCTTCACTACATACACTCGTAGTTCTTTGAAGCTCAAATCAGATTGGAAAAGTAATTTTCCACTGCGTGCCGTTATCTGAAGAGCTGAGGTCAAAGCTCCCATTCAGCTCTTTTATTCTGGACTTTATGTTATCAATCCCGTACCCATCACTTGAAATATTTTCCGGGTCGAATCCAATTCCATTATCACTTATTTCACAGCTGATTTCCGAGCGGTGGGCATGGAATGCTATCTTTACAAAATCAGCCTCTGCATGTTTAACACAGTTTGCTAAAATCTCCCGGTAAATAAGCCATGCATTCTTTTTTACGGGAAGTGTAATATTTGATGGGAAGTCGCCCGAAGCAGAAAATTCGTGTTCGATCTCCCGAGTCTCAAGAAGATCTGATGCCTTTCGTTTACACTTGATGATAAATGTCTCCCAACTATCATTTTCCGGATGAGTAACCCAAATAATGTCACTGATTTTTTCCTTCGCCTCGAACGATGAATTTCCAATAAGGTTTAAAAAATGCCGGGATTTCTCGTCCACAATTTTTGATTTATCTATCGCTTCCGAAAAGAAATTAATACTGCTCAATGTAGAGCTGATTTCGTCGTGAAGATCTCTGGCAATCTGCAGCCGGGCCCGCTCTTCTCGAAGCATATGGTGCAGCCTGTACCGATACGCAGAATAGATCACCAGCATCAATCCCATAAAAATAAGACTTCGAAACCAGAGCGTTTGCCAAAATGGAGGAGTTACAACCAGCGGAATCGAAAGCACATCACTACTGGCAACACCGTTTGGAGAAATTCCCCTCACCAATATCGTGTAATCCTGGGGGTCGAGACTGACGTAATTTATCGAGTTTCTATTTCCTAAAGAAACCCACTCATCATAAACCCCGTCAACTTTATACTCGAACAGGTTTTCTTGCGGGCTTGAATAGTCAAGCAGTGCGAACTCAAACATAATAGAGCCGTCATCATACCGAAACGTCAGTGGGTTTGAAGCCGTGGAAAACCCGGAGGATGTCAAAGATTCGCCCCCCACCGCAATATCGGTAAGTACCACCGATAAATTCTCCTTTTGATTTTCACGATTGTCCAGCGATGATATCTGCAGCATGCCAAAATCTTTAGCAACAAATAAGTTATCGTCTTCATCAATAAAAAAACGTTCCACAACCTGGCTCAAATTCATACCGTACATATATACAAATTCCGCTTGCCGTTCTGCTTTATCTACCGAATAAAGCCCGGCTTGGGTAGCCAGTAAAACCCGATCATTCCCGACCTTACGCATATTATAGATAACGCTGGATGATGCCCGGTCGCCAAGCGGAACAGCTTCAAAACTTTCAGTTTCCGTATCAAAAACAAACAGTCCGGCATCCGATGTACTTATCCAACCGAGTCCATCATCATCAAATTTAGTATCTGAAATGCGATTACTCTCTAATCCGACTGAACGATGAGTTGAGGTCGTAAACCTTTTTATCGAGCCTGTTTCTAAATCGAGTCTGTTTAATCCGCCGTTACTTGTACCAATCCAAATGTCTCCATCACTGTAAGAGAGGATGGAGGCGGTATTGCTGCTGAGCGATTCTTCATCCGTGGGATTGTGTTGAAATCGCGTCCATTCATCAATATCTGAGTCCCAATGAACAACGCCAAAGTTTCCTGAAATCCAGTAATTACCGGGAGTTGATTCTATCATCGCAAAAATACGATCTGTCATTCCTAAATTTGGATCAGGGAGTTTTTGGCTGATCGTTGATCCATCTTCACTGTAAAAAAGACCTTGATTGGTTGTAAACCACAGAGTGCCTCCATAATCGAGATACATCCCCCGAACCTGAACACTCGCCGGCATATTCTCGGTGAGTGAAAACGGTGCCCCGGGCTGATCCCGCCTGTACAAGCCACGATTTGTCCCCAGCCAAGTAACTCCATGCGTATCTGACTGCAAGGCAGTTACTTTGGTCTCATTTAGTGAAAATCCGTCGTCAAAAGTGATGTTTGGGTCTTTAAACTCTTGCTGTGGCATCAATGTGTATATTCCTCGATCCTCCGTCCCCACCCAAATAACGCCACTTCTATCTTCAAACACCGACAAAATAAATGAATCTTCCACATTCGTGATATCGATCGGATCTCCCTCGGGTAATTCAACTTTATGCAGCCCTCCTCCATACATTCCCAGCCACAGAATACCGTTTTGCGCCTCCAGTACCGGCCATGCAAAATCGGTCTCAAGTCGACCTCCATCCTCCGAACTCGTATTAAATATAATTTGCTCTCCTGTTTCTAAACTATACCCATGTACACCGCCATACTTTGTACCTAACCAAAGTTGGTTATCAGCCGTAATCGATATCGACATTACATACGGGTTGATCCACTCGAGCTCACTAACAAATTCTTCACCATCTTCATCAAACCGATATACGCCATCACCGTATGTGGCAACCCAAATTACCCCATCACTATCCTCAGCAATTCCCATTACAATATCTCCGCGATAATTATCATCCTCATGATGATTACCCAAAAACCGATCGAATGAAGCCGAATACCCTTCCGCAGTAGATTGCAAACCTTCCAGGCGGTTCAGCCCACCTCCCTCAGTACCGATCCACAGGTTCCCTGAGCTATCTTCGAACAGCGCCGTGATTGTATTAAAACTTATACTGGACGGATTTTCGGAATCTGTTGTAAACTCGTGGAAATTTCCGGTTTCGCGATCCAGTAAATTTAACCCACCCCCCGATGTACCCACCCAGAGGTTTTGGTTTTGATCTTCAAGAGATACCCAAATAAAACTTGAAGAGAGGGAGTTGGAATCATCCGGATCATTCAAATACGTTGTAAAATTATAGCCATCAAAACGGTTAAGCCCGGCACGCGTAGATATCCAGATATAACCTTCGCTATCTTGTGTAATATCGTGCACCGTATTTTGCGACAACCCTTGATTAACAGTGTAATGATTTGTGACGGGCGTATAGAGCGACTGTGCATACAATGGTGTGAAAGCTACCCCGAAAGATGCGAACAGAAGTAGAGCTGCCTGAATAGAGAATAGTTTCATATTCCGATAATTTATCGGGAAAACCCATTGAGCTGATTATCGGGAATGTAGCATTTAAATTCTATTTAACCCAAATAACACTGTTTTTACTGATGATCTGCATAAACAGCTGCACAACTTATGGGCTAATCAGGTACTACCGGAGTTAATAGTGATCAAAGTCTCCACGATCTTTTCTCTTGAAGTAATCACGAGTAGCCTCCATCACTTTAGGAGCCAGCAGAATGGATGCCGTCATGGTTGGGATGGCCATCAGGGCAAAGAATCCATCAATCAGGTTAATCACCATATCTATCGTAGTAATAGAGCCAAAGAAAATGGTGAAAATGTAGAAGTAGTTGTAATAGTGTTTGTTGTGAGCGCCGGCTATAAAGTTTAAGCATTTAGAACCGTAGTAGCTGTAGGTAAACATTGTGGTAATGCTAAAAATCAGCACGCATAACATGAGCAGATAAGCGCCAATTACCGGCACTCCCTGATCAAAAGCGAGGGCTGTCATGGTTATGCCGTCTACACCAGTTTCGGTCCACACACCGGTCATTAGAATAGCCATTGCGGTCATTGTACAGATCAGGAGCGTATCAATTGCGGGCTCAAGCATTGCAACCAATCCTTCGCGAACGGGCTCCCGTGTTTTTGCAGCCCCGTGAGCCATCGCCTCCATACCAATCCCTGCCTCGTTCGAAAACGCACCCCTACGTATTCCATTCGATATCACAACGCCCAGAACACCTCCGGCGGCAGCCTGACCCGAAAATGCATCAGAAACAATTAACCAGAAGTAGTACGGTACGTCTACAATATTGCTGATTATTATATACAGAACGGTAAGTACATAAATTACAACCATCAATGGTACAAGGCGAGAGGCTACTTTACCAATCCGTTTAATTCCACCAAAAATTACCAGCGATACCAAAATCACCAGTATAATTCCCACAATGATATCAGAAAGGCGAAATCCGGCTTCGGTAACTACAGAATCAGCAAAAAAGATCGTTTCGTATCCCAACCAACCGTGTTCGGCTAAAACCGTATCGCGAATAATTTGGGTCAACTGATTAGATTGGAACATCGGTGTACACCCAATTAAACCGGCAATACTAAAAAATACGGCAAGAGGCTTCCATTTTTTCCCAAGGCCTTCTACAATGTAATACATTGGTCCACCCTGAATTTTCCCGGAACTATCTTCTCCCCGGTACATAATGGAAAGTGTACAGGTGAAAAATTTCGTTGCCATACCTACAAGTGCCGTAATCCACATCCAGAAAATAGCGCCGGGGCCACCAACACCTAATGCAATAGCTACACCACTGATATTTCCCATACCTACAGTGGCCGCAAGTGCACTCGACAGAGCCTGAAAATGATCGATATCACCGGGAGCCTTGGGGTCGTGATATTTTCCGGTGAGAATTTCAATTCCGTGACCAAAATGGCGATACGGAATAAATCGACAATAGAGGAGAAAAAATACACCACCACCAACCAGTAATACAAGCAGGGGAGTCCCCCATGCATAGTTGGCAAATTCGACTAAAATTTGTTCAAGGAGTTCCAGAGCAATATAATCTTGGTTAGAAAGAGTTGATAAGAAATTGAATCCCTGCCTTTAATACAAATGTGGAACGGAATTAATTAATTTTTTTGATGTATTGCCCATAATCGATCAGGGGATCATCAAGCCCCGACCGCTTAATAAATAGCTTAATCTGCGCTCTATGGTGTTGCCCATGAATTACCAAGTGCCGGCAAATTTCGCTAAATCTGCTTCGATGATTTACCCCATTCGAATTTTGGTAGTAAATCATCTCGTCCATCTCCATATCGTGATCCCCAATGAGATCGAGCCATAGCTGATTGGCTTTTTTTGCTTCCGGTTTGATATCGGAAATTTTATGCTCCTCCCACGGCTGCGTATTATTGATGTTCATATCAATTACACGACCGAACCAAATCTGCTGCATATTAATGATGTGCGACAGAAATGCAGCGCACGCAGGTTGATCATCAAACGGTTGCGCAGTAGTAATGCTGTCGGTGAGTTTTCTTGTACACCACAGATCAAACAGAAACCGTTTTTGAAGTTCTCTACGAATATCCATCAAACAGAAATACTAAAGTATTGTGAAATACCGCTGAGTATAAATTGTACGCTAATTGCTAATACAATAAAGCCCATCAGACGTGTCATCACATTTAGCCCGGTTTGGCCAATATACTTTGCAGAAATTGGTGCGAGGCGTAAAAACAGATAGGTAGAAATCACAACCAAAAAGATGGACAGTGCATTAATTAAATAATCATCTACTCCATTCGCTTGTGAAGCAAATCCAATAACTACCGCGATGCTTCCCGGCCCGGAGAGAAGTGGAAGTGCCAGCGGGCTGAACGAAATATCCTCCTTCTCCATCGCCGCGGCCTGATCTTCATCCGTAAGTTTTTTGCCGGGATCTTCCGGGTTGAGCATCTCGTAGCCGGCCCGCATAATAATTAACCCGACGGCAATTCGAATACCCGGCAGGCTAATGCCAAAAAAGCTGAGCACAAACGTGCCAATTAGCAAAAACAGAATAAGCACACCAAACATATAGATGGATGCCCATTTCGCAGTACTTGCCCGTTCAGCGTCATTAAAACGGTTGGTTAACGACAGAAAAACAGGCATAGCAGCCAGTGGATTTACTACAGAAAAAAGAGATGTATAACTTGCAAAAAATAGTGCAGCGGAGCTTACAAAAAAGGTCCCGCTCTCTTGTGTCACGTCAGAAATTAATTCAATCATACCTCAAAGATAGAGAGGATATTATCCTTAAGAAATGGTAAATATTGAATTATTAAATTTTGTATTTTGAGGGCTTAATAATGATCTCTCAATTTTCAACTGAGCATGAATACTGACGCAATTCTCGACCAGGTTACATCTATTATTTCGACCAACAAATCACGCAACGAAAAATTACAGCAGATAAGCGAACTGCTGGATAAAGAGGTAGACGTCTTTGACTGGACAGGCTTCTACATCTCTTCAGAAACTGAAGAGGAGATGCTTGAGCTGGGGCCATTTGTGGGCGAAGAGACCGATCACACCAAAATACCGTACGGAACAGGAATTTGCGGACAGGCAGCCGAAACCTTTGATACATTTGTGATACAGGATGTTACAAAGTCGGATAACTATCTTGCCTGTAGCGCAGATGTAAAATCTGAAATTGTGGTCCCCATTATGAAAAATGGCGAGTTTGTTGCGGAGTTAGATATCGACTCGCACAAAAAAGATGCTATCACACCCGAACTGAGAGAGTTGTGCGAGAGTATCTGCAAAAAGCTGGAAGCAATCTTTTAAATCTTACTCTTCTGTTTTCGCCTGCTTAAACGGTACATCAATACTTGAACGTACGTGCAGATCGCGCTGAGGAAATGGAATTTCAATTCCGTACTTCTCAAACTTTCTTACGATGGCTTGATTGAGCTCATTTCGGAGTAGATACCGCTCTTTAACATTTGGCACCCATACCCGTAGCTGCATATCCCACGAGGAATCGCCAAATGCTCGCAAATGTACCTGATGCTTGGGGTTCCTTAAAATCTCTGTATGCTCTTCAGCCACTTCATTCAGCGCCTTTAGTACATCATCAAGGTTTGATGAGTACGAGACGCCTACCTCAATATCAAGCCGGAACGTAGGATCGCCGTGCGAATAGTTTACCACATTATTTGACACAAACTCCGTATTGGGAACAATAATTGAGATGTTATTGAGTGTCCGAATTTTCGTGGATCGAATGTTAATCTCTGTCACATCTCCCTCAATCCCCGCCACTTCAACCCGGTCGCCCACGACAATGGGCCGCTCGAACATCACAATCAAACCGGAAATAAAGTTGGCGGTAACATTTTGCAATCCAAAACCTATACCGACTGACAACAGTCCGAAAATTACGGCGAGTCCGGTCAGATCAATCCCCACAAACTGTAGGGATATCAAAAAACCGATGGTTACAATAATATATTGCGAAACCCGCGACAAGGTATACTTCAGGCCTGAATCAATTTCAAACCTATTTAGAAATTTTCCCTGCAAAAACCTGCGAACAAACCCACCCAGATAGAGAAAAATGGATAAGAAAATAAAAAATACAACCAGCGAAGATATGGTAACCGGCGTATCCTGCAAGCTAAAAAGCTCGAGACTTAGAACGTTTTGCAGCTCACTTAAAAACTCATTCAATTCCATAAATAGCCATACTTAATTATCTGCATAGTCTATTTAAAGATCAGGTAAGATCAAAACAGAAAACAGAACCTGTACGAATTTTTTAAAACCGGCCAAACCGAAGGGCCAAAATTGCCGAGGCTCCCGAGAGGTCCGAATCACTTGTTCCCGCCAGGTTTACCCCTGACGTATAACGGTAATAAACTCCGCCACTTACCCGAAACCATCTTGTAATATTCAGATTGGCATTCACTCCCGGCTGAAACAGAAAATAGCGATCTGAACTCTTTCCAATTTCAGTATCGAAATCTTTTAAACGGACTGTGCCTGCACCAATTGTTGTTTGAACTCCGGCATGTACTAACCGATTTGATCTGTACAAATATTCCAGCTCAAAACCACCATAATTGGTTGACATATCATAAGACTCTCCATTAATTTCTGTGGCAGATTCAAAGTCATTTGCGGTGCGATAGCTGCCCAAACCTATATTCAAAGCATGACCGTTATTGAACCCGATAACCCATGCACCACGGCTGCCTCTCAAGTATGCCGCCTCATTATTAACAGATGTTACGCCAAATTGAGTGGCTCCGAACCCGCCGTGCCTAACATCAGCCGTAAACAGTGTTTCGCTCTGCTGTGCATTGGTTAGCATTGGCACTGCCAAAAACAGAATGGATATTATTACAAATAGCCTCATAAAAATTTCCCAAATTTTAGAGTTAGTACCCCATTTATACCGGAAAAATCCTGATCTGTAAATCCCGCATCGTCAATGCCGTTTGTAAACCGATAAGTAGCCCCGGCAGCAATTCTGAAAAATTTGGTTACGTTGAGCTCGGCATGCAAACCAGGCTCAAACACAAAATAAGGCTCAACATCCTCGTTAATATTTTGATGATGCTGATCGCGCAGCGACACCCCTCCTGCACCAATTAAAGATGAGATCGTAAAATGGGCGAGCCGGTGTGAACTTCGGGTATATTCCACCTCAAATCCGCCATAACCATTTACAGCATACATTTCAGTAATCGATGGGGATTCATGATTCGATGCAAGCCCGTAACCACCACCCCCAATCGATAGTGAATGGCGCCCATCGAAGCTGATAATCCAACCTCCGCGGCCACCCACCCATATTCCCGTTGATCCTGCCACATCCCCGATTTTTACAACCGGGCCACCAAATCCACCGTGTGAAGTCTCCCCATCAAATAACGTTTGCACCTCCTGGGCTTCTGCCGATGGAGCAAACAAAAAAATTGTTAACAGAACTGATAATCCCGCAAGTAACGTCAGTTTAGTTTTCATCTGGCTCTCGCATTTGAGTTTATATTATACCCATTTTACGAAAGCTCATCTTCCGGGTTGCGGTAAATTCAGCCTAATTACCAATTATTTTTTCACATCCACATCCCAAATCTCCTCGGCATAATCGCGAATGGTTCGGTCTGATGAAAACTTTCCGACTCTAGCTGTATTCAACAGAGCCATTCGGTTCCACGCTTTTTGATCTTTATAGAGCTCATCCACTTTTGCCTGCTCTTCGAGATACGCCTCGTAATCAGCCAGCACTAAAAAGTAATCGCCTTTATGCAGCAGGGAGTCAATGATCGGCTTAAACAGCTCGGTATCTTCGTTAAAGAATCCATCCTTAATTTGATCCAACGCCTGTTTCAGCTCATCATGTGCATTGTAGTAATCCCACGGATTATAGCCCTCATGACGCAACCGCTCTACATCATCCACGGTGTTTCCGAAAATGAAGATATTTTCATCGCCGACCTCTTCCTTAATCTCTACGTTTGCTCCATCAAGCGTACCGATGGTAAGCGCACCGTTCAGGGCAAACTTCATATTTCCGGTTCCTGAAGCTTCAAAGCCTGCCGTGGAAATCTGCTCGGAGAGGTTTGCTGATGGTATCATCTTCTCGGCCAGCGTTACGCTGTAGTTTTCAAGGAACAGGAATTTCAGTTTATCGCCCACATCAGGGTCATTGTTGATCTTCTCACCAACGTCGTTCATCAGCTTGAT
>SKWF01000323.1 GCA_007129085.1 Balneolaceae bacterium
TAGAAATACCATGTCTGTTACGACTCAGTCTTTGGTCAACCTGACAGCACCTACCGGATCTGTCAGCGTTGAGTGGCAAGAGCGTAGTTGTTTAGCAAATAAAATACCATGTCTGATAAAGTAAGTGCCGTAGGTACGGTAGCTTAAGAGCTTTATTAAGGAACCTGTATACAATCATCCAAGATTAAAAAAAGCCACTCCGAACTGAATCGAAGTGGCTTTATAATATGTTTGTCAGGAGCTTTCAGGTCAAACTGCGCCTTACGCTCTATGCGATGATACGCGAGAAAGGAGCCACGCGCTACGCTGACTATGAACCGGACTCCGGCAGGAGCGCCAATAAGCGGCGCACTCTACCAGGTTTTTTGTTTTACTCCTCTCCCATGTAAGGATATCTCCAGTCGAGTGGAGCGGAGTAGGTCTCTTTCATGGATCGCATGGATACCCACTTGTAGAGGTTTGCGATGCTTCCCGCCTTATCATTGGTTCCTGATTTCCGACCTCCGCCAAACGGCTGCTGATTTACAACGGCTGCAGTCGGCTTATCGTTAATGTAGAAGTTACCGGCGCTTTGGCGCAGACGATCAGCCATCTGTTTCAAGACGTATCGATCGCGAGACCAGATGGCACCTGTAAGTGCAAATGGTGATGTATTGTCGCAGAGATCGAGGGTCTCTTCAAACTTATCATCTTCATACACGTAGATGGTAAGAACAGGACCGAAAATCTCCTCTTCCATGGTTTTGAACTTCGGGTTGGTGGTTTTGATTACCGTCGGCTGAATGAAATAGCCTTCACTGTCATCATAGTCACCACCGGCAATAATTTCCGCATCGTCAGCTTTTTTAGCGTAGTCGATGTATCCGGAGATTTTATCAAACGCTTTACGGCTGATGACGGCTCCCATAAAGTTGGAGAAATCTTCCACATCACCCACTTTAATTTTATCAACTTCTGCAATCAGTTTTTCTTCAAACTCTTCAGAAATGGACTTTGGAACGTACATTCTGGAAGCGGCAGAACATTTTTGACCCTGATACTCAAAGGCACCGCGAACGGCAGCAATGGTCAGGCGGTCAACATCTGCACTGTTGTGGGCAAAGATGAAGTCCTTTCCACCAGTTTCCCCAACAATTCTCGGGTATGTGTTATACTTCTCAATGTTGTTACCGATTGTTTTCCACAGTTGATTGAACGTCCCCATAGAACCGGTAAAGTGTAGCCCGGATAGATGTTCACTTTCAAGTGCGGGATCTCCCACATCGGCACCTTCTCCGGGGAGGAATTGAATAACGCCATCAGGCAGTCCGGCCTCTTTGAGGACCTGCATCACATAGTAGCTGGAGTAGACTGATTCCGGTGATGGCTTCCATATAGATACGTTTCCGCACATCGCCGGCGCTGAAGGCAGATTGGCGGCGATAGCTGTAAAGTTGAATGGAGTTACAGCAAACACAAATCCTTCCAGCGGACGATACTCCACGCGGTTCCACATTCCATCGGGGGAGTGTGGCTGGTCTTTATAAATCTTGGTCAGGTACCACGCATTGAAACGGAAAAAGTCAGCCAGTTCGCCAACAGCCTCAATTTCTGACTGCTGTGGAGTTTTTGATTGCGCCATCATCGTTGTGGCGTTCATCAAAAAGCGTTTCGGTCCGGTGATGATATCAGCAGCTTTCAAAAATATGGCTACTCGTTCCTGCCACGGCATTTCCGCCCACTCTTTGCGTGCTTCCAGGGCGCCTTCAATGGCTTGTTCAACTTCTTTTTCACCACAATAATGAACGGTACCAAGCTTGTGACCGTGATTGTGCGGCATCACAACATCCGCGGTTCGTCCGGTTTTCACCTCTTTTCCGTTGATGATTGCCGGAATTTCAATCTCCTTTTCTTTTTGCTCTTTCAGTACCTCTTTCAGTGCAGCGCGCTCTGCGGATCCCGGCGCATACTGCAGGTACGGTTCGTTTACAGGCTCTTGGATGTTAAAATAAGCGTTAGACATAGTAGACAGCTTTTTTTATGATCGATTAGCATTTTTTTCTATTCCTAAATATAAGAACTGTGGAGCGGAGTTCCTTTTTTAATGGGGTAAAAAGATCTCCCCTTGGAGGGGAGATCAAAATCATCGTTGAGATTATTTTGTGAGGGGTGTCCTGTAGTAGTTTGAAAATGCTCAGGAATCGATATTGAGTTATAAGTGCATCAACAAACACCCCACAAGTGAACATCTGTACGATGTTCACTGTCTCCCCTCGAGGGGGAGATTTTAGGGGTATTGCTCACAATAAATTTGAGAATAGAAACTTGTAAGACATCCTCGAAGAGGTTTTTAAAAGTGATATCTCACAAAACCTTCAATCGCTTCGTACTCGGCCAGCCCGAGTTTGTCGTACTCGATGGCTGTACCCTTATTCCGGTCTTCAGATCGTTGCCAGAATTCCCGCGTATCAGATCCGGGAAAGAGCGGTCTGTCTTTTTGGGACTGATGCTTGAAGATCGCTCGTCGTTTCCGTGTTAATTCGGTAGGGCTGAGTGGCACGGCCATCTCAATTTCATTTACGTCCCACTCTTGCCATGCGCCTCGATAGAGCCATACGTAACAATCTTTGGCCCACTCTTCGTCTTTGCAGACTTTCAGAGCCTCAATTATAGCTTTCAGACAAACTCGATGAGTTCCGTGAGGATCGGAAAGATCCCCGGCGGCATAAATCTGGTGCGGCTGAACTTTGTTGAGCAGGTCAACCGTAATTTGAATATCCTCTTCGGAAAGCGGCTTTTTCTTCACTCGGCCGGTTTCGTAAAACGGCATATCCATAAAGTGCATATTCTCATCGGTAATTCCGCAGTAACGCCCGGCGGCTTTCGCTTCTCCGCGACGGATCAACCCTTTAATCTGCTTAATTTCGGGAGAGTCAACTTGCCCCGGCTCTTTGTTTTTCAAATATGTGGTGATATCTCTGAAGAGTTTATCAGCTTTATCATTTTCGATAGAAAGCAGTTCGGTGTAGTCGGTAACAAAATCTGCGAACCGTACCACATCATCATCAAAAACGGCAATGTTTCCGGAAGTTTGATACGCTACGTGCACGTCATGGCCGTGATCAACCAAGCGAATCAACGTTCCGCCCATGGAGATCACATCATCATCGGGGTGGGGGCTGAATATTAATGCGCGCTTTGGAAACGGTTCAGCCCGTTCGGGTCTGTACTTATCATCTTCATTCGGTTTCCCGCCCGGCCAGCCGGTAATGGTATGCTGCAGTTCATTAAAAATCTGAATATTGATATCGTAAGCCGGCCCGTGGTTGGCAATCAGGTCGGCCATTCCGTTTTCGTTATAGTCTTCATCGGTAAGTTTAAGAACCGGTTTTTCTACTTTATTGCAGAGCCAAACGACAGCTTTTCGAGTTAATTTGTCATCCCAATCGCAAGATGTGAGCAGCCAGGGAGTGTTTACTTTACTGAGTTCAGCGGACGCGGCGGTATCAAGTACTACCGTGGTGTTATCATGCTCTTGCAGAAAGGTGGCGGGAACACTTTCTTTAATATCTCCCTCGATAGATTCCCGAATAATTGGCGCCTTTCCTTCACCCCAGGCCATCATAAAAATTCGGTCAGCCTGTAAAATTGTCCCTACCCCCATTGTAATGGCTCGGCGCGGTACATACTCTTCACCGAAAAAGTCGCTTGCTGCATCTTTCCGGGTAACTTTGTCGAGCGTAATGAGTCGGGTTAAAGAGTCGGGCCGTGAGCCGGGCTCGTTAAATCCAATATGCCCGGTACGACCGATTCCAAGCAGCTGAATATCCAAGCCGCCGGCATCTTTAATTTTTTGCTCATACTCTGCACAGTATTGATGAACTTCCTCTTCGGGAATTGTGCCATCGGGAATATGGATCTGTTTTTTGGGGATGTCGATATGATCAAACAGATGCTCATTCATAAACCGCACATAGCTCTGTAGGGAATTCGGCTCAATCGGGTAGTACTCATCAAGGTTGAAGGTGATAACATTTTTAAAACTCAAGCCATCTTGATGGATCTTGATGAGCTCTTCGTAGACCCGAACCGGGGTAGATCCGGTGGCAAGGCCGAGAACGGTGGTTTCGTTTTTTTCATTTCTCGACCGAATCAGGTCTGCAATCTCGTTTGCTACAGCCCTGGATGCATCCAAACTGTCGTCATAGATCACAGTGGGAATATTTTCAAAATAACTGAGTCTATGATCGATATTGTCGATTTTTGTTTGAAGGTCATCCATGTGCAGTCAGCTTTTCGTAGTTAGTATTGGCTATATGTTGAGTGGCTAAATATACGATTTTTAGGGAATTACGCGGTATGGGAACGGTTCCAAAGTTTAAGTAATTTCGAACCAAAGTTTGCAATTACATTTTAAATATGGATTTTAGGGCTGTTTAAATTAGAGATCAAAACAACAATACACGTTGAACGAAGACTAAAGCTGTGAGTTTTGAAGTGAAAGAATTAGAAGTGGTTGCAAGTGTGGATTTGGGAGGGACGTACACAAAATTCGGTCTGGTAGACCGGGATGGACACCTGCTTGCAGAAAATGTGATGGATACTGATTCAACCGGGTCCTACGAAAACTTTTTTCGAGAGCTTTGTAATGAGATTGAGAAGTTAAAAGAGACGTCAGGCAGTAACTATACGGTTTTAGGAATCGGCTTTGGCGCTCCATCAGGTAATTATATAACCGGAAAAATTGAGAGTGCTTCCAACCTGTCATGGCCTCGCGAAATTCCGGTAGCTGATATTTTACAAGCTTATACAGGACTCCCTATTGCAGTTTCGAATGATGCCAATGCAGCTGCAGTAGGCGAAAAAATGTTTGGGGTAGCTCAAGGTGTTGAGGATTTTATCTCCGTTACGCTCGGTACAGGACTTGGAAGTGGAATTGTTGTAAATGGAAAGTTGGTAACCGGTGCCGGTGGCCTTGCGGGAGAGCTGGGGCATACTACGGTAGTTGAAAACGGGCGACAGTGCGGTTGTGGAAAACGAGGATGCCTGGAGACGTATGTTTCCGCCCCCGGAATTTGCCAATCATTTTTTGAGAACTTAGAGAAAAGTAGTGTTAAAAGCCGTTTAAAGGGAGTTGCAAAAGAGGAGATCACACCGGTTGATATAAGCAAAGCGGCATTAGAGGGGGATGAAATCGCTATCGAGACGTTTGATCAAACCGGGAGAATGCTGGGCGTACGGCTGGCTGATGCAGTAACGACATTAAATCCGGAGTTGATTATTTTATCGGGTGGTGTAGCAAATTCCGGCGATTTGATTCTAAAACCGTTTCAGAAATATATTGACTACTACCTTCCAAGAATCTACAAGGGGA
>SKWF01000118.1 GCA_007129085.1 Balneolaceae bacterium
CCCGTCTGCTTGATGATTCAAGTTCCGCCTGAACCAGTTTGTTTTCCGCATTTCGTCCGGTAAATCTAAATCGAGGCATTGTCGTTGGGTTTAATTACTGTTCTCTCTTCTGGTTACTTCTCTCGTAAGTTTTAAAGGTTCGATTGAAGAGAGGCAGAAATTCTGCACTCTCTCCTCACGAACTCTCTCTTGATAATTAATCAGCTCTCTTGGTTTTTTTAAATCCAATTAATCTGTCGGCCTATTGACTGCCAAACCCTGGACCTCATTTGGTGCTACTGTAGCAACAACAGTGATATCAGGATTTATTCTGCTTGTCGCAGTAATAGTAATTTCATCTGCTGTAGGAGCGAGAACAAAGCTTCCATTTGCATTTTCAAATGTTAGGTCTGTAGGTGCTGGTTCTGAATTCAAATCATAACCAAAGCCCAACTCATTGACATTGATGCCAGTAAAAGTACCTCCACCGCCACCCATCAACTCAGGTTTGATGTACCATCCCTGCGACATGGCAGAAATTGTCAGCACATCCTGACGTAAAGCATCCACGTTTGCATTTTCAGCACTCTGGCCAAAAATGTTTATAGCCACTACGGTAGCTACACCTACGATAATCGTTACTAGTATTACCAATAAAAGTTGTTGCTGTCCCATTTTGTATACCTATGTTTTGTTTATTTGATTGATTGAATCAACCGGTCATCTCTTGATCGGTTATAAGTGAGGTGAGTCTCTCTTTCCTATGTTTAGTTTACATACCACTCCCATAGTTGTACCCTTCTGTGAGTATGAACTCTCTTCCGGACTTAGGTAATGGTCTTCCCTAAAAGCGTCTTCTTTTTATGAGCCATTTTCCGGTTCTACAAGCAAACGTAAATCAGCTATTTAAAAGAAGTCAGGATCAATCTTCTCCGACCTCGGTAAATTACATTCCAAACTTTATGCCAAACTCTCTCCGCGATAAACAGATATGATGTATTGATGAGCAAATAATGATCTCAAAATGCCATAAGAGCATTATGAGCCTCAAAAAAATTACATCTCATAATTATTAAAACTATTTAATGAAATGTATAAACCACCAAATTTTAATTCGGGCATATTCATATAACCGTGTAGGTGAGACTTATTTACACTGTTAAATTTCAGAAGTGGGTAAATTTTATTCTGTGAATTATACAACTATATAACTCTAAAATAATATCTCGACTTTTTTCCTTCAAAGTCTTCTCAAGCCGGCGACTAAATTTTCGCCAAAAAAAGGTGCTTACTCAATCTTTAATATTTTTTGATGATGAATACCTTCCCCTCTTCATGTACATCCCCCAGATGAAATAACCCAAGAAACTTTGCCGGATATTAAATTTGAGATGCAGGAAAGGAGTAAAAATCATACATCTTTAACCCTCGTCAAGGATGATTCTAAAATTTCTACGCATAACATGTACGTTAATTTTTATTCTTTTTTTCTGTACATTCATCGAAACATTAAGCCAACATAAAAGTTAACTCATAAGAGAGAGTGCACTTTTCAATTTATATTTATTTTAGAGGGCTTTGAAATACCGGTTTATTTCGACTTCACTCCTCTGGCTCAATATGACGTCAATTTGAGCCTGCCTGTTCCGCCGGCCGGCGGATTCGGCAGACAGGCGCAATGAGGAGAAACGACGAATGAAGTCGAAAACAAGTGTAAGGTTTTGCAAAGCTCTCTTTTACAACGAACATCAGGAGATAAATGAAACTACCGGATATTTCATCCATACTTTTTCTTGGAACGGGTGATGCTGTAGCCTTATCTGCCATCCGAGCTATTGGTACTGCATTTCCCTTTACATCTATCCATACACTGTCAAATGCAACCGATTACATTCAAATTTCGAACTATTCAAAATATATCAGCCTTCATCACACACTGAATAATTCGGAAGGTGATGAGTTTTTACGTGAAGTGATTTTCCATATTAAAAAAAGCGGTGCAGAGATTCTTTTACCTGTAGATGAAGATAGTGCAAGGTTTGTATCCGTACATCTTGAAACACTAAAAAAATATGTAAAGCTTCCCCCCACCTCATCGGCAGATCTTATGGATTCCTTAATCAGAAAAGACAGACTAGCAGATCTACTAAACTCTAAGGGGTGCCAAACCCCAGAAACTTACCGCATGAAAGATCTTAATACCGATTCTTTACCAGTGGATTTTTTCCCCTGTTTGATGAAGCCAATTCGTGGGTCGGGTGGTAGAAAATTTATAAGGATTAATGGTCATGCCGATCTTAAAAACCTTTTAGCACATAATAATTATGACAATTTTATTCTACAGAAACTGATTCCGGGCAGTGATATAGGATGCAACATTTTAGCGGTGGACGGTGAAATTCATGCGTATACAATTCAGAGGGGGCTTGTTAAGGAGGGGTATTCTTTTTCAAAAGCAATACGTTTTGAGGACAACAAAGTTCTTTTTGATCAGGTTGAAAAATTTATTCGTGAGATCCGTTACAGCGGTATTGCCAACCTTGATTACCGTTTCGACGATCAGGATGGTCTACCAAAACTAATCGACTTTAATGCCCGATATTGGTCTAACCTGGAAGGATCAAAAGCGGCCGGCATTGATTTCACCATGCTTAACTGTCTCGAGGCATTAAATATACCTTATGAAAAGCCTATTTTTAAACATTGCAATTACCTTTTGGGCCGAGCCGTCTATAGTCGTTTTAAATCTTCAAATGGTAAAATCCCGACATTCACCGACTTAAAAAGTCGTATAACGGATCCCCTTCCCGAGCTTCTTCGAATGTTTTAAAATGATATTAAATATGCTGTCCCGAAAACTGATTGTATTCGTTTTATCAGGACATCTTCATAGCGCCTTAATCACTAATCAATAAAAAGCCGAAGAAGACGATCTACTTCGGCTGTATTTAGACTTATATTTCAGGATATGAGGTCAGCGATTCTTGTTAAGCGCTTCACTTTCGTCGTTTTCAAGATCTTCCATTTCCTCAGTCCAATCATCATCCATCATTTCTGCGGTGGCTTCTGCAGGCTCGGAACGAGTTTCGGTATGCATCAAAGCTTTCCACTCACCATCCTGCATTGTCCATATTGAAGATGAAAAAAATGTTCCTGAAAATGGTTCACCCATATACTCCCCTGAAGAATTTACTTCATACACAATAATTGCAACATTTTCAGTCGGTGACATCACGTTGATGTTCGAAAGCTCAAACGAAGTCATGGTAACATTCTCAAGGTTTGCGATTTCTTCCTCTTTATTACTAATTCCATGACTATAAATCGCTATAAAATCATCAAGCAGATTATCTTCGAAAACACTCATGTCTCCTTTTTGAACGGCTTCATACATGGCTCTCTCTTTCTTGATGATCTCCTCTTCCATATTATCTGCCTGGGCAAACCCAACAGATGTAATCATACCTACCAGCAAAATCGATAAAATATACTTTTTCATATCTATCCTCTCTTAATTGTTTGTTCTTATATCTCCTGACACTCTAAATTATTTTAAAGTATACATAATGATATATACATATATAGATATTTGCAAGATAATAAATGGCTTTAATATTTACTTTTAGTTTGACCGGCCGGGTTGTAGATCGATGCCAAGTTAAAAGTTAGCGTATCGAACGGAAAATCATTTATGAACTACTTATCATACCCTCTGATGATGCATTACTCAATTTGAAGAGAATTGGCTGCTCCGGATATGTAATTACGTTAACTCCTTAAGCAAGTCACTGATATCAAGCGGTTCAGTCACCATTTCGATCGATCCGTCCGCCCTGTAATTCCACTCTTCTTTCGGCCGGTCGCGATACAGTTCCACGCCGTTTCCGTCCGGATCATTCAGGTAGATCGCCTCGGAAACCCCGTGATCACTCGCACCACTAATCGGGTAGCCGTTATCAATCAGGCGTTTCACAATTTTGGCCAAATCTTTTCGGGTCGGATAGAGAAATGCGGTGTGATAAAGCCCCGCCGCACGCTGCGGTGCCGGAGCCCCGCCTTTACTATGCCAGGTATTCAAACCAATATGGTGGTGATATCCGCCGGCAGACAGAAATGCGGCCTGATCTCCGTACATGGTAGTCAACTCAAAACCGAGCAGATCTCGGTAGAACTTTAGGGATCGCTCGAGGTCGGTAACTTTTAGGTGAATATGCCCAACGGATGTACCGGCGGGGGCTTGATAGGTTGATGGCATGGTGAATCGATTTTATACTATTGTTAATGAGTTGAATTACACGTTCAACGAAACACACCTCTGGAGTTTTCGCTGAACGCTTCAACTCCTGTCTCCTCTTGAGAGGAGATTTAAACCCTTGGAGGGTTTTTTTCGAAATATTTCAACAATTACTATCCGGGCCGCAAACGGCTCCGGTGGTATCTGATATATTTAACTCTTCTTTTAGCTTTTCAAGAGCTTCTACAAAAACCTCAACAGGCTGAGCTCCGGAGATGGAGTATTTTTCGTTCAGTATAAAAAACGGCACTCCCTGAATCCCCAATTTTCGAGCATTTGTGATATCTTCGTGGATCTCCTGTTCGATAGAGTCACTCTGCAGGGCATTACGGATTTCCTCTTCTTTCATTCCCGCCTGCTTGGCCGTTTCAACAAGAAAATCTTCGCTGTCGATATTTTGCCCATCTATAAAATAGCCTTTGAGTAGAAGCTCTTTCACCTCATTTTGCACTTTGTTCTTTTTAGCAAGATGCAACAACCGATGAGCCTTAAAGCTGTTTGCCGGTACAGTTTTGCCGAAATCGTAATCCAGGCCGGATTCCTTCGCTCTCTGTTCCATCTGCTTATGAATCTGCTTCGACTGCTCCAAGCTCCACCCTTTCCGCTTTCCAAGCTCTTCATAAATTGAGGCATCCGGATTGGTTTGGGCATCGGGAGCAAGTTCAAAACTGTGCCACACCACATTAACGTTGTCCGTCAACCCGGTCTGATCAAGTGCGTTTTCGAGATTTCGCTTTCCGATGTAGCAAAACGGACAGACAATATCTGACCATACATCTATATTCATTGTTTCAGTCTGTTTATCGGGATTTAGATTTTCCAAGTTATTCATAAATTCGTGCTATTTAATTTTCATCGCTCCAGCTATTTATATATACATTCCGGAGCAGAAAAAATGTGTTGATCGCGTAAACCAAATTGCTAGCCGTCGTAACCGGGGGTTAGTATGTTCACTTTTCAATCCAGCGTTACAAAAACAGATGTACGAGCTTCATTATTCACCGCCCTGCTTTTATGTCCG
>SKWF01000007.1 GCA_007129085.1 Balneolaceae bacterium
AAGTGTTGATGAATGCCGAACTTTTTCAGTGGGCGATCGAGAATCTCATCAAAAATTCAATGGATGCAATCAAAGAATCATCCGATCAGACATATATATCGATTCGGCTGCTTGAGCAGGGAGAGCAGATTTTTCTTGATGTAGAGGATTCCGGAACCGGAATTGACCGAAAATTTGTAAATGAAATTTTCAAGCCGGGATATAGTACCAAAAAGAGAGGATGGGGTCTTGGATTAAGCCTTACGAAACGAATTATTGAGGAGTATCATAATGGAAAGGTATTCGTATTACGCTCTGAAGTAAATGTGGGTACGACAATCAGAGTAGTACTTCCGGCTTAATCTTCTACGTAACCACGGTTTTCGGCGTATTCCATCAGCTGTGCTTTCAGCAGATTTCTTCCACGGTGCAGACGCGAACGAATGGTGCCAATCGGTACATCAAGCATATTTGCAATCTCTTCGTAGGTGAAATCTTCCACGTCGCAAAGAAGCACCACTGTTCGGAAATCTTCGGGAATGTCATCGAGCGCTTTAGTGATGTCATCATCAATCAGCTCGCGATACATGGTATCTTCGAGGTCTGATGTGTCAGTTCGCTCATCCCTAATGGTTTCATAGAATGATGAAACCTCATCATAGTCGACCTGGGATGGTTTTTTGGATTTTTTTCGGTAGTTATTGATGTATGAGTTTTTAAGGATTCTAAACAGCCAAGCTTTGGCGTTTGTGCCTTTTTCGTAACTACTGAAAAAACGATATGCTTTAACGATCGTATCCTGTACGAGATCTTCGGCATCGTTTGGGTCGGAGGTAAGCCGCAGCCCAAAATTATACAGTGCATCCAGGTGAGGAATAATCTCCTCATTAAAATCAGCCTGTTTGCGAATTTCTTTTTTCGTTAGTTCTGCCATCCCGGGTATTTAAATCAGAACGATTAATATTAGCTTTGATTGATGAATTCAATTCAAAAATCTGCTAAATCGTTCAATTGAATACATATAATATACTCCTCATTGATGAATGCATCCAATTGATACTATCGATACAAGTAGAAATATTTGATTATAGCGGGTTTTATCTTCCAAATACAACGATAATATCGTAGATGGCATGAGTCCACGCAGCGCTCCCAAATCCTCTTTTAACATAAATAACATTTAGTCCTAAGCCAAACAAAAAGCGAAACAAAAAGGAGCTTAAAGACCATGAGTCCCCATATTCACCGATATAGTGAACCCCACTGAAAATCAACGCAGCTACGATGGCAGAAAGTATGTAGGTTTTCGTTTTTCCTGTTACACATTTATTGAACAGGTAAAAAAGCAGTGAAACCAAGATTACTCTAAAGAAGAGTTCTTCATAAAGTCCTGCTCCTAAAGAGAGGGCGAAAAGTTGAAGCTTAGATAACCCATGGAGTGATGAATTTCCATCAAGTAAAAAGAGAAGGTTCAGTGCGTTATGTATTAAAAAGGCCAATGCTATGGCATAAACCGTACATTCGACGATCATCAAGCCGAAGTAACGGAGTTTTAATGATTTTAATCGGTCTCGTTTAGTAAATACAATATAGGCACCAATGGCGGCGGCTATAAAGAATGTGGCGGATAGCGCGTCGAGGCCAAAATTTGTGAGCAGGTAGGTGAACCAAATATCTACCGAAATACGGACCATATAATCTTGACCCGGCTGGGAGATACGAATAAGTAATTCGTAAAGTATTAGCAGTGGCAGTGCTAAAAAGTAGCTGTAGAGTATGGATCGGGTTTGCCTGAAATAGGTTGAGACTGGGCTACTGATTGATCTCACTGCTATGGGTTAATCCAGGTAGATGGCAACCTGGGCATTTTGGAGTGATGAAAATTGAAGCATGTCGAACGCTTTTTGCGAAATTTTCAGCCCGTTTCCGGAGTGGCGATCATTAACTTTTACGTAAATGCCGATGCCGTTTTCTGGATTCTCGATATACACCACATTACCGAGAGAGATATTGGAGTGTGCCGCGGTAAGTTGTTGTGGATTGTAGAGCTCGCCGCTAGTTGTTGGTTTGGCGCTATCGCCTTCATCGTAGACTGTTACGTGTACTTCTCCCAAGTTTTCCAGTGAGGCTCGTTTTTCGTAAGGGTTATCGAACACTCGGGTTGTTGGCAATAATACGGTTACTCGCTGCCCGCTTGAAAGCTGTTCAATATCGGTATCAGGGTTTAAAAGGCGCAGTTCGGTTCTGCTCATCTGGAATGATTCTAATAGATCTTCGAGAGATTGCCCGGAGTCGATTCGGTGGTTTACAAATTTGCCCTGCGGGGTTGACTCTTCCGAACTTTCGGCAATGGACGGGGCGGATTGCACGTCGCGTACGGTTAGGCGCTGGCCGATGCTCAGGTTGTCATTCTCGAGGTTGTTCAGGGAACGAAGTTCTGAAACAGACATGCCATGCTCGCTGGCAATTCTGGTTAATGTGTCTCCGCTTCGTACTGTGTAGTAGGTGTTGCTTCCACGGGTTTCTCGATCTCGCACAATGGATTCACGATCGATTTCTCGAAGCTCTGTATCAGTTGGTGGAGCGACTTCCTCTTCAGCCATCTCTTCTTCGTCAGCTTCATCTTCGTAAATCAATAACGTTTGACCGGTTCGCAGATTTATATCGTCTAAGTTATTCCATGCCTGCAGCTCGGCAATGGTAACATCGTACATCCGTGATATGGCAAAAAGCGTTTCTCCCTGTTCTACAGTATGTGTGGTGGCATCTTCTTCTTCACTGGGTGGGCCGATTTTGAGTTCCTGCCCGGGCTGTAGGTTATCATCTTGTAGCTGATTCCATCTGCGAATATCCCCGGCATCAATCTCGTAATCGCGCGCGATACTATAAATAGTTTCTCCGGCCTGAACCGTATGGGTATCCCCGGCATTTTGGCCGATAGCGTAATCGGGCAGGGAAATCAGTAGAAAAGATGTGAACAGAAAAGTTAATAAGTATTTGAGCATGGTATTAGTCTTCATCTATTTCGAAACGCAACTGTTGGATAGCTTCCTGAAGCTCAGATTTTGCATGTTGATCCTGTTTGGTGTCTGCAATTTGAACTCCATCCCGGAATGTTTGTAAGGCTTTATCGTATTGTTCTTTGGATTGATACAACTTTCCAAGGTGATAGTAAACGCCCACATATTCGGAATCTTGCTTTAAAACTGTTTCAAACAGAAGTTGAGCTTTTTGAACCTCATTAATTTTTAGTAGTTCCAATGCGAGGGCAAATTTTGAAAAAAGATCATCCGGGTCTTTTTGAATATTTGACGCCAGAATTTTGATGTTCTTCTTTTTGTCGCTCATAATCTGCTACAGCTTTTGGAAACGTTCTTTGATGACATCCATCGAGTCGCCACCGGTTTTTTCTAAAATAGCATTTGCCAGTACGGGTGCAATTACGCTTTCGGCAACAACAACAGCGCGTGGTAATGCGCACACATCCGATCGTTCATACCTTGTGTCTTGCTCTTCTTTAGTGTCTAAATCGGCGGTTTTCAGTGGCTTGATCATCGTCGGTATCGGTTTCATTACACCGCGAATAATAAGGGGCATCCCGGTGGTCATGCCGCCTTCAATTCCACCCAACCGGTTTGTTCTGCGCGAAAACCGGTCGTTTTCGTAAATAATTTCATCATGCACTTCGTGACCTCTGGTGCGGCCGGCTTCGAAACCGAGGCCGATTTCCACACCTTTCATCGCCTGGGTGCTGACGATTGCCTGTGCAATTTGCCCGTCAATTTTTCGGTCCCAATGCACGTAGCTTCCAAGCCCCGCGGGAAGCCCTGTAACCAAAATTTCGTAAATACCGCCGAGGGATGTTCCCTCCTTTCGGCGATGTTTAATCTCCTCACGCATTTCGTGGCTGAGGGTATCATCGAGGCAGCGTACATCGGATGCATCCGCCCGCTTGTAAATTGTTTCAGCGCCATCTTCCAGCAGTGGGTCGGCGATGGTTCTGATTTGATCCCAGCCCGGATATCCTACCGAACCGATTTGGATAACGTGCCCGCCGATTTCAATTCCGAGCTCGAGGAGGAATTTTCTGGCAACAGAACAGCAAGCTACACGCATGGCGGTTTCGCGCGCACTGGATCGCTCAATAACGGAGCGAATATCATCAAAGCCATATTTCTGTGTACCCACAAGATCGGCATGGCCGGGCCGCGGAAGCGTTATTCGTTCAACATCACCCCGAGAACCACTTTTGGCCATAACTTTTGGCCAGTTGCTGTCATCTTTTTCGTACGCTCTGTTCGGCATGGAAAGAGCTATGGGTGCGGCTGTAGTCTGCTCAAACCGGACTCCGGATTGGATATTAGCGCGATCTTTTTCGAACGCCATTCTTCCACCTCTGCCATACCCTTTTTGACGGCGAGCCAGATGTTGAGCAATGTAATCTTCAGTAATGGATAGCCCTGCGGGAGCTCCCTCAACGATACCGGTTAAAGATGGACCGTGAGATTCGCCTGATGTAAAATAACGGATCATAAAAGATGGATATGGAAATTGAAATTCAGTGCTTAAAATACAAGATAATTCAACGAATCGCTCCGATGATATTCAGCGTACTTTTAGACGGGGAATGATTGCAAGAAAAACAGGCTTTGGGTGAATGTTTCAAACCGTAAATGCAGATACAATTGGGGAAAAACTTTCGTAGTTTGGCGACTTATAGGTTAGTCTGCATTTCCAAGGCGGATAACGAAATTCTATTTTTTTGAATGAATGCACTAAGTGAATTAGGCAAATACAGCTCACTGCTTTATCAGGCGCTGAGGTCATCAACAGAGTTTAGTACCTACCGAAAAAGTTTCTTTAACGAAATGGTAAAGATCGGGGTAGACTCTGTCCCGATTATTATGCTCACCGGTTTTTTTACCGGTTCTGTAATGACTATACAGTCGGCTTACCAGTTAGAGTCTGCGTTCATTCCTCTTTCTACTATTGGTGCAATTGTTTCTGAGTCGATATTGATTGAACTGGCGGCCGTAATTTCTAGCCTGGTGTTGGCCGGTAAAGTTGGGGCACGAGTAGCCACAGAGCTTGGTACCATGCGGGTTACCGAGCAAATTGACGCCCTGGAATCGATGGGATTTAATTCTGTTTCATTTTTAGTAGTGCCCCGCGTTTTTGCCGGCGTTTTGATGTTTCCCGTGCTTTATATTGTAGCTTGTGTAACCGGCATTGGCGGTGGACTACTTGCCGGTGTTTTTACGGGAACCGTACCGATGAATGATTTTCTTGCAGGGGCCAGGATGTATTTTGTGCCCTGGACGTTAATTTTCGGGTTTGTTAAAATGTTTGTGTTTGGCTTTATCATTACCTCCATTTCCTGTTACAAAGGTTATTTTGCTACGGGGGGAGCCGAAGGTGTGGGGAAAAGCACAACGAATGCTACCGTTTTAAGCTGTATGATTGTACTTCTTGCAGATTTTCTCTTGGCCGCATTATTACTGTAACGATATGATAGAAATTAATAATCTTACGAAAAGCTTCGGCAATCTACTTGTATGGGAAGATGTATCCTTTACCATCGAGGAGGGGGAAACCGTTGCAATTATTGGCCGGTCAGGCTGTGGAAAATCGGTACTTCTCAAGCATATAAATGCTTTGTTGAACCCCGATACTGGCAGTGTAATTATTGATGGCAAAAATATCCATGAACTGGATTATGTGTCACAACGTATATTACGGCAGAAATTTGGAATACTTTTTCAGGGCTCGGCACTATTTGATTCCATCAATACGTTTGAAAATGTGGCTTTCCCACTGCGGTTCTTTTCGGATCAAAGCGAAGAGGAGATTCGCCATAATGTGATGGAAGCTTTAAAGGTGGTTAACCTTGAAGAGGCCCACGATAAAGAGACGTCTGAGTTGTCGGGGGGGATGAGAAAACGAGTGGGATTAGCACGAGCCATAATTTTACAGCCGAAATATATTATGTATGATGAACCAACATCAGGCCTTGACCCTCAAACATCGGGTGAAATTAACGATCTGATTATCAGAATGGCCGATTCGTTTGATGTTACATCTATTGTAGTAACGCACGATATGCATAGTGTATTAAAGGTAGCAGACCGAGTTGCTTTTTTAGATCAACAGAAATTAAGTTGGCACGGTACTGTGGAGGATCTGAGGGTTAGTGATCATGAATCTCTGCAACGATTTGTAACAGCCAGTGAATACCAATTAAACGCATAAAGGAGACAGGTTGAAAATTAATAGTGAAGTAAAAGTTGGAATAACAGTGCTTTTGGCGGCAGTCGCCGCGGTAATCGGCTTCCGTTTTATGTCGGATATTCCCGTTTTTAAGCAGGCACAGGAGTATACCTCAACATTTGAGCGGGTAGATGGACTCGGTACCGGCAGCCAGGTAATAATACGAGGTGTCAAGGTGGGATCTGTAAACAGGGTTCAACTGGTTGAATCAGATAGTGTTATGATAACAATGCGGCTCGATTTGGATGAACGCCTACCCAAAAATTCCGTTGCTCGGTTAACTTCTCTGGGGTTGATAGAGGGAAAGTCGATTGTAATTGAACGGGGAGATTCTGACGAATACATAGAAGAGGGCGGCCGTGTTGAAGGAATTTATGTAGATAGCATGATGGAGGTGCTGGGTGAACGTGGTGAAGAAATTGGAGAAGATTTGTCCGACTCTTTTACAGAGTTAAACCAATTTTTGCGTCAACTAAACAAAACCCTAGATGATGAGTCCTCGGCATCCATCGACCGAACCATCCATAATGTGGAATCGGTTACGAGAAATATTTCTGATGTATTGGACAGCAAGAAAGAGGAAATTAATGAAGCGATAGCATCAGGCTCTTCGATGATGGGCCAGCTCGATACAATGGCCACCACAAACCGGCCGAAGGTAGATAGCTTAATGGCATCACTCGAGTACAATGTGCGTGAATTGGAAAAAGTGAGAGTGGAGATAGAATCTGCATCTGGAAACCTAAATGAGATTTTAGAGAAAATTAACAGTGGTGAAGGTACTCTTGGCCGATTGGTGAATGATCCGAGCATGTACGACAATCTGGATGAGCTTTCCGTAGAGCTGAAAGAGTTGGTGCGAGGGATAAATGAAGAGCCCGGTCGGTATTTACGACATATGAGCATTATCGAAATATTTTAATTCAAAAACTCAATTTTGAGCCGTTGCACTGCGTTGCTATTATAGAATGCTTATCGTAACTTTTTAGGCTGGCAATCTGGCCGTGTTTTTACGTTTATTAAATCAAAAAAAGAAGGTTTAGAGGATTTTCATGGGTGTAATGGAAAAAATGAGAAACAGTACCGCATCTATTTTGTGGATACTGATTTTCTCTTTCGGAGTTTTATGGGTACTAGCTGATACACAGGTATTTGATGCTGTAGGTGCAGGACCGCAAGCAATGGGTAGTGTAAACGGCGATGATATTGGAATTGAAGAGTATAATCAGCGGGTAAGCTATTATACAAACGAATTCAACGAGCAGGATGGCGGAACCATGACTGCTGAAATTCGGGCAGAATTAGAGCAACAAGCTTGGGACGACCTTGTAGCTGCACGCCTGATGGAGCAGAAGATGGATCAACTGGGTATTTCAGTTACTGATAGCGAACTAATTGATATGGTTAGTGGTGATAACCCCGCTCCATTTATTCGCCAGCAGTTTCAGCAAGAAGATGGAACAATTGATCGTGTTGCTCTACGGGCAGCTATCGAATCACCCGAAAATCGAGAAGTATGGGTGATGATTGAGCAGCAGCTTCGCGATGAGCGCCGCCAGCAAAAAATGAACAATTTTATAGGCTCCGGTCTGCGGGTAAGTAATCTTGATGTGAGAAATCAGTATCAAAAGATGAACTCCTACGCTGATATTCAGTATCTGCGATTTCCACTATCTGAGGTTTCTGATGATGAAGTTAGCGTAACAGAAGATGAGCTGAGAGAATACCTCAGAAATAACCCGGAAGAATTTCAACGTAGTGAAACCTACCATTTCCGATATGTAAGTTGGGATACCACACCAACCGAAGAGGATACACTAAATGCAATTCGTGACGTTGAGGAATTGAGAGAGCGATTTGCTGATGCAGAAGATATCGGACGGTTTTTGGAGCGAAATCAATCGCAAACAACCTACGACGACACATTTGTTTCCCGTGATGATATACAGGATGAATATCGACCTGTACTGGATCTTGCGGTAGGAGAGGTATCTGAAGTAATTATGATTGATGGAGATCCTCATCTGTTTAAAAAAGTGGATGAACGGGGTGACGAAATTAAATTTGCCGCATTTTCTTACCAGGTTGTAGCCGATCCTATCGGAACGATTGACCGTTTGGCTGAAGAAGCTGAAGAGTTTGAGTTTTATGCTTCCGAAGATGGATTTGAAGAAGAAGCAGAACGTCTTGGCATTGAAATACAAACAGCTACAGCAACAAAGGGAAGCCCATTTATTCCCGGATTAGGTCAGAGTCAACAAACGTTATCTGAACTTGAAGGGCTTCGAAGGAACGGTATTTCTGACCCTATTGAGCTATCCGATAAGTTCATTGTTGTTCAGCTTTTACGAACGGAATCAGCGGGTACGCGTCCTTTTGAGGAGGTTCGTGGACAGATCGAGAATATTGTGAAAAATGAAAAACGTAGACAGGTAATGCTCGACAGGGTAAATGATCTGTACGGGAACTCTTCTGATCTACAGGAGCTTGCAAGCCTCGCTGAACGAGATATTCTAACCGCAGAAAGCATTCGGTACGGAGGAACTTCTATTCCGGGCGCAGGACGTGAGCCTAAGGTAATTGGAGCTATCTTTGGAATGCAGGAAGGTGAACGATCAAACCCAATACTGGGCCGTAATGCCGTATTTGTGGTTCACGTAGATCAAATTAGCATGGCTGATCCTGCAGAGATGACCACCGCAGAGGCAAACCAGATTAGAAATCAGTTGGAGCAACAGAAGTTTATGTCCTTCAACCAGGTATTTATCGATCGATTGAAAGAAGATGCCCGAATTCGGGATAACAGAAGCGCACTCCTTCGATAGATTATCTCTTAATTAAATTTAAAGGGTAAGGGAGTTTTCTCTTACCCTTTTTTTATTTTACAGATATAACAAAACCCCATTTACGTTGAGCAAGGAAAACGATACCGTTTGGATGCAGCGAGCACTTAGTCTCGCAAAAAAAGGGAAGGGATATGTATCTCCAAATCCAATGGTTGGATGCGTTATTATATCAAGCAGCGGTGAAATTATTGGTGAGGGGTACCACGAGAGATATGGACAGGCTCATGCCGAAGTGAATGCTGTTCACGCTGTAGAGAACGAATCTCTTCTTGATGGCGCCACTCTTTATGTAACCCTCGAACCCTGCTCGCACCACGGAAAAACCCCACCTTGCGCCGAAATGTTAGCCGATCTGCCACTCGATCGGGTAGTGGTTGCGATGGAAGATCCATCCGAAAAAGTAAATGGGAAAGGGATTAAAATTTTACAAAACAGCGGAATTGAGGTGGAAACGGGAGTTTTGGCTGACGATGCCAAAGTGCTTAATGAAGCTTGGATCCATGGTGTAGAATTTTCAAGACCGTTTATAACCCTGAAAATTGCACAAACGGCCGATGGTTACATTGCGGCTCCGAATGGTGATTCGAAATGGATCTCAAGTAAGCATTCCAGGGAGATGGTGCATCGGTGGAGAAGTGAGCAGGACGCTGTGATGGTAGGCCGAAATACGGCGCGGGAAGATAACCCCTCCCTGACGGTACGATTGGTGGAGGGAAGGCAACCTCGGCGAATTGTGATTGATGGCCCTCTGGAGTTGCCGAGAAATTTGAATCTGTTCTCGGATCAATTTGAAGAGAAGACAACGATTATTACGCACAATAAGAAGAAGGCGGATGAGGTGGGCGACCCAATGCTTAAAATGCTGCAGTCGAATTATTTTAGAGGGAATTACATTACCGTTAGTGAGATGAATGGACACGTAAATCTTAAAGAAGCGGCACGAAAACTGTACGAATCGGGAATTACATCACTTTTTGTGGAAGGAGGGCAACAACTCTCCTCAGCCCTTCTTCGTACAGGCCTGGTAGATCGTTTGCAACTATTTATCAGCCCTAAAATACTAGGCGGTGGTACAAAATCGGTTGTAAATATGGGCAAAAACCGAATGGAAGATATCGTACCGTTTCGAGAATTTGAATGGACCCGTGTAGGTCCGGATATGTTATTAACAGCTAATTTATAGAGTATGTTTACAGGAATTATCTCAGAAGTAGGTCGAATTCAGAAGATTGAAAAAATCGATGGTGGTAAAAAGCTGGTGATTGAGTGTTCTTTCGGAGAAGATGTTCATATTGATGAGAGCATCGCCGTAAATGGTGTCTGTTTAACCGTTATCGCATTCGATGATGCCTCATTTACCGTACAAAGCGTTGAGGAAACTCTTCGGAAAACGAACCTGGGTGATTTGAGAGTAGGCAGCCATGTAAATCTCGAGCGATCTCTCACACTTGAAAAAGCGATCGAAGGGCATATTGTACAGGGGCATGTTGATACAACAGCAACCATTACCGAAGTCGTTAAAAAGGGAGCCGATTTACTGGTCCACTTGGAGTACCCGAAAAAGTATGAGGACTATATTGTTGGCCGGGGAAGCGTAGCCATTGATGGTATCAGCCTTACGGTAGCTCGATCAGAGGGGAATAAATTTGCTGTAGCAATTATTCCTTATACGTGGGAGAATACCAATCTGCTCTATAAATCCGAGGGAGATAGCGTAAATATTGAGTTCGATATTTTTGGAAAATATATCGTTCAGTACTTGGAAAAAAGATCAGGCCAGACAGCCGAAAAATAGTTTAAAATCGCGGTGGCGGCTGCCCACTTGGTGATGAACTTCGTTCTAAGTTATTAAGCCCGGGCAGTTTTTGGAACAAGCTCGAAATTTGGGCGTTGTCCAGGGAGAGACGGAATGAATAGTATTGAAAATCACCAAAGGGATTAAACTGGAAAGAGAGGTTCCAGCAAACCATTTGGCGGGAGAGTCGAAATTGCGAAGGAGTTAGTTCTTTCTCAATAAAATCGTACCCTATTCTTGTGCTAACATTCCATTTTTGTGTCAGCTGAAACTGAATGTTACTGGCGTTTAATACCGCCTGTTTTCGTGCATCTTGACCAAACTGGTAGTTCCATCTATAGCTGAAATCCAGGTTTATACTCCAGGGTGAATCAATTGGCTGAATAGGCCGATCATTAAAATGGCTATCGATGGGGCTAAAAAATTGCTGATTATAGGGATCATACGGTCTGTATGCCGGAGTATATGGTCTGGCACCTCGCTGCCCGCCTCGGAAATTGGTGGATAAATTTATACTGTATGAAAGAGGCTGTAAAAATTTTCCATCTTCCTCCCAAACGAACCTATCAATTTGACGATTTGGCCCCACTTGTTCGTAAACGGAATAGGTAGCATTGGCGCTTAACCGAACGCGATCGAACAACCTGGTTGAAAGAGAAACATTTACATTGCTGAAGTTGAGACTGTCTGCTGCAAAGTTATACCCGGAGTTGACGGATAAATTATCTATAAGACGTAGATTGTTCGATTGTACTTCACCTGTAGAATCGCGCCTAACCTGCTTGGTTTCCAATATATTTGTGATTCCAAAGTTAATTGTTCTCTGTTCACCTGAGGGTGGCCCGCCAAACACCTCCCTGTCAAATCGGGAGAAGGTTTGAGTATTGCCGGTCGTATCAACTTGAACTTCTTCATAAAACCCCCAGCGTTCATCAGAAAAATCGGGCCGGTAACTCAAGCTAAAATTGGGCCGCACAGTGTGCCGTAATCCTTCAAAATTACCTATACTCATCTGCGAAATGCCGTAAAATGTAGTGTTAAAGTTTAGACTGGTATTAAAATCCCGGGCTGCAGCAAATCCTCGTTCTTTGAACTCTTGAACCCGGTTGGCTTCTTCATCAAATTCACGGCGGGTAGTAGTGGGATACCAATACTCATTAAAACTTAAGCTGGCCGAAATATTTAAATATTGGCTGGGAATAATTTGCCCGGCTGATGCCTGGGCACGTTGAACAAATCCATATTCAACATGCTGATCGCTTTCTGTTACTTCGCGGTGCAGGCTTGGGTCAAGAAGTGCCTGGAACCAATTGGCACCAGGGTCTTCTTGATCAACTGGAGTGAAATTGAAGTTGGATCGAAAGTTATTTCGGTAACTTACGGTAATTCGTTCATACCAAGATTGATCGGCTGTTGTTGCTGGACCGTCTGATTCAAAGGGCGAAAACTGCCGCAGTGAAAAGTTCATCTCCGGTCCGGTAAGCCGGGCTACTCCGGTGTCAAACCGTTGGTTAAGATTAGATGTTAAGCTTAAATTATAATTCCCCTCCGGATGGTTGTAGCGGTATGATACTCGTGATGTACTGCTCGTTTGAGCTCGTTCATCAATATCAAAAGAGTTCCGCTGAAAATAGTCGGAAGTATTAAGGTTAATATTGGCAGAAAGATTTGCAAACGGCGATAGCTGCTGGTCGTGCGTAAGTGCCAGTCTTCTGCTTACTGTTTCAGTGAAATTTAAATCGGTAGATTCCAATCCACGCTCTCGTGAATAGCCAAGTGTGAGACTTCCGTTAAAGCTTTCCGTTTTACGATATTGAAATCGGGATTCGTTGAAAAATGTACCGGATGTAAAAACATCGAATGAGGTTTGTCCGGTAAGATATTCGTTAAAATATTGGAACCACCCCAGGTTTTGAAGGCCAAGACCTCTGGATGAAGAGTTTTCAAAAAGATAAGTAGGTTCAAGCAGCCCAGATCTTCGTTGATCGATACCGGCGGGAACATATCCAAACGGGAAAACAAGAGGGTAGGGAATATCGAGTATGTAGAGCCGTGCGTTTGTGAAAAAGATCTCTTCTTCATCAACAATTTTCATCCGCTGGGCACGAATGTAGTAATACATATGATCAGGCGGACAGCTGGAGTAAATTCCATCTTCAATAAACGCTTCTGTTTCTGATACATTTTTTACTTGTGTGCCGATTAAATGTCCATCGGGCATCTGAATTTCTGCAACCTCAAACTTGCCCTTTTCGGTTTCGTAGTTGAATAGCACCCTTGTACTTCTAATTTCTTGGTCTTGCTGCCTGAGAATGGGATAGGATAGGGTGTCTTCAGGGGATGGAGTAGTTGCTTCAACTTGGTTTTTAATCAGATCCAGATCAATAATTCCGGCATCGAGTGACCCATTGGCATGGGTAACATTGGCAGAGCCATAAAGTTTCCCCTTTCGTTCTCCACGAAATGTAAAGGTAAGAGAATCCTGGGCCTGGAAATTCACAGCATCACCTGTAGCTCTGCGATCGGCGTCCCTGCTTCCGGGGCGTTGGCTTACACCTTGCTGTTCTCCGGGAGAAACACTGGTGTCGAAATCCATCGGTTCGGGTTCTGTGGTGTCTGCTTGGGCCGGAGGAATAGTATCGTTAACGGCCGTTTGAAGTGTATCTGAATTTGCTTGCGCAAAAGCAGTTTTTCCGAGGCCCGCAATAAGCAGAAAGCAACATACAATTCGCAGAATTACGAGTATCGGGTACTGCATATATTTACGATCATGAACTTAGCTCTTCAAATGCGAGGCTTGCAGCTCCAAGCAGTGCGGCTTCATTACCAAGCGATTCATAAATGATATCGAATCCGTCGAGAAATGGAGGCATTAAATACTGTTTAGCGGTATTTCGAGCAGGTTCTAAAATCCATTTGCCGGCTTTAGATACTCCACCACTAACAACAATTTTTCGGATGTCGAGAATATGAATATAGTTTACGATGGCGTATCCTAATTTTTCACCGGTTTTTTTAAGAATATCGATGGCCAGCTCATTTCCGTCGTCTGCTGCCTTAGAAAGATCAACGGGTTCGAGCAGGTTAAAGTCTGCATGAAATTTTTCGTATAAAGGATTGTCGGTGTTTTGTCGAATTCTGTCTGCTGCATAACGACTTAAAAAACGCTGACCCAAATAGGCTTCAATTCCTCCACGAGTATTACTATTCGACATCGGGCCGTGATAATCTACAATTACATGGCCAAGCTCTCCGGCCATTCCTGTTGTGCCGCGGTAAATTTTGTTTTCAAAAATTATTCCTCCGCCTACACCGGTTCCAAGGGTAATCATAATAAAGCTCTCCAGGTTTTCTCCTCGGCCAAAGCGTGCCGATCCCAAGGCAGCCAGGTTTGCGTCATTTTCGATCACGCACGACAATCCGGTCCGCTTTTTAATCTCTTTAGAAACATTTTCAACTTTCCACCCTGGTAGGTTTGGCGGATTTTTAACCGTTTGGCGGTCCATGGCGACCATTCCCGGTAATCCCATTCCAATACCGATCGGTTTTTCATCCAGGCCATCTGTAATTTCTTTGATTGCCATAACAAGGCGATCATAAACGTGATCTTTGCCAAGGTCGGCATTGGTCGGGAAAGAGTCTTGTTTGATAAAACCTTTTTTCTGATCAACAACTGCAGCTTTAATATTGGTGCCGCCTAAATCTATACCAATTGAAATCATTATGGTTGCTATCTGTTAAAGATGAAGTACTAATATGTTAACAGCCTGTAGTTAATCAGCAGGCTTAACTTTATACACGGTTTCGTTTGGTTTGCGCATGCCATACTCCTCGCGCGCAATTTTTTCCAGAAGGTCAGGGTTCTCCTCCAGGTTAGATATTTTTTCATCCAGCTCTACCGTTTTCATTTCCAGTTCCTGGGTTCTCTCGATGAGATCATTTTTCTGCGATTCCAGCTGGTATTTTGTGTAGAGGCTGTGTGTATCAAAAAAGGTGAACCATAGCACTACAAAACCGACCAGTATGCCGATGAGGAAAGATTTTTTCCAGTATAAAGGGTTCAGATGTTTCAGTCGCATATGGGTCATTTATTTAAGGGTGAAATTACTTTAAAAAGCGGTTTTAACCAAAAATTAGAAAATTGTATATATTTACCGGATGAGAAAATTATCACTACTACTCTGCTCACTTTTTATATCCTCTTTTGCTCTCACACCTGTATCCATATTTGCTGTTCAGCCGGATACAAGTTCGGTTGAATGGGTAAAAGTTTATTTTAACATGCCAATAGATAGCACTGTGGCGAAAGAGGGGAATTACGCCAATGCAGAAGCCGACCTATTACAAACCCTTATCAAAAAAATTGATAAAGCTGATCGAAGTGTAGATTTAGCAATTTACAATCTGGAAAATCACAAGGTTGGTGAAGCTCTTGTTCGAGCGAAAGAGAGAGGTGTGCGTGTTAGAGTGGCTACAGATCACAATAACCGGTTTAGGAATCAAGAGCGTGGCGAAGCGATGTGGAATATGCTGCGCGATGCAGGAATTTACTCCATTGATGATGCCGGAGATGTTTTCAACCCGGATGGTACAACAACGTCTCACCAACTTGTGGGAGCGAGTTACGATATGCACCATAAATTTGCGGTGATCGATATTCTAAGCGATGATCCGGACGACTATTACGTGTGGACCGGATCTATGAATTTAACCTACACCGGACCAATCAACAGTAACAATACCATTGTAATTAAAGACAGTGGTATTGCCAAGGCGTATCATCGGGAGTTCAACCAGCTATGGGGAGGCGATGGGGTTGTGCCTGACCCAACTCGTGCCCGTTTCCATAAAGACAAACGATACGTGGGCGAAAGTGTATTTTATGTAGATACTACAAAAGTGGAACTCTATTTTGGGCCTATAAACCGAGATGGCAGCAAGCCATCGATTGGCGCTCGCCTGGATGATTTAATTCGAAATACGGCACAACAGGATGTGAACTTTCTGGCTTTTGCAATTACTCCCGATATTCCGTTAAGCCAATCTATGTGGGAGCGCTCATTTACAGATGGTATTTTTGTACAAGGACTTATTGATCCACGATTTTATGCACGTTATAGAAATACGGGTGCAATTTGGGCAACACCTGAAGCTCAATCTGGAAATAGAAATATCCGACCGGCAAGAGAGCTTCGTACGCTTCACCATAAAACCATGCTGATCGACGTAACACAGCCTTTTGATAATGATCTGGGAATTGCCATTGCGGGATCATACAATTTCTCAAGAAATGCAGAGCAGAATAACGATGAAAATCTACTCATTTTTCATAATCATAAAATTGCCAATCAGTATTATCAGGATTTTTCTGCTTCCATGAAGCGCGCTACTGGAGAGATGGAGCCACCCGTACCACCCATTGATGAAGGCAAATGGTACGAAGTGGCGCGAGTTCATGATGGAAGCCGGTTCGAAATTCGATTGATCCGTGGCTTAGACTATGCCGTACGACCACTTGGGGTACAGGTTCCCCGAATTTACGCCGGTGCTGATTCATCGGAATATCACGCCGGGGAGGCTGCTGAATTTTTATCAGACATGCTTACCGGAAATGAAGTTCGGATTACCGGATTTGATGGCGGTGAGCCTGAGGCAAGGTACGGGGCATATCGTGGGTATATACAGGTGCGGGATGATGATGGGAATATCAAAGATGTAAATCGAGAATTGCTGAGGAGTGGTTTTGGAGAGTGGACCCAGTTTTATCGCCAACACCGAGATTCCGTGGCAGCATTTCAACGATATGCATCGGCCGCACGAGATAGTAGAATAGGAATGTGGGAAAATCCCGAGAGGGTCGGGGAACGCGTTCCAAGAATCGAGTTAGGGGAAGATGAAAACAGTGTAGCAGTTTCATTTCCCATAAATATCAATACGGCAGATAAAGAAGTTCTACAGGCGCTTACGGGGATCGGCCCCGCCTTTGCCGAACGAATAATAAACTATCGGGTAGAACGCGGAGGATTTAACGATATTCATGAGTTGGAAGAAGTACGAGGAATTGGCCCTGCCACTATGGAGCGCATAAGGCCATACATAACCGTTGAATAAGCGCTCGTTTTTAGTAAAAATACTAGGCAAAAAAATAACCCCTACCGGGTATCAGCCGATAAGGGTTAATCAAGAGAGAGTCATGTTAAAATCGTGTGAATCGGGAGGGGCTCGAACCCTCGACCCACGGCTTAAAAGGCCGTTGCTCTACCAACTGAGCTACCGATTCCCATAAACTTTTCAAGAATTCAAAGATAAGGATCTAACCGACCCAAAATCAAACAAGAAAAGTTATTTTTTTCTTAATGGGAATCTGCAAAAGCGTCAGAGGTTTAATACATTGATATAACGAAGATTTACCCGGTAAAATTTCCTGAATTACGAAAAAATTTATCTGAAAAACCATGGCAACGATATTCACAAAAATTATTCAAGGCGATATTCCCTGTTATAAAGTAGCCGAAACAGACGCGCATATCGCATTTTTAGATATCAACCCAATTATTGAGGGGCATACGCTGGTGGTACCGAAAAAAGAGGTCGACTATCTGTTTGATCTGGATGACCAACTTCTTGCCGATACCACACTTTTTGCAAAAAAAGTTGCGGCCGGAATCGATAAGGCGCTCTCTCCAATC
>SKWF01000210.1 GCA_007129085.1 Balneolaceae bacterium
CAGGAAAACAGAGAGTTCGTAAAACGCACATACCCTTCATACGTGGTTTGTAAATCCGGCTCTACTCCATTTGAAAAGTCACTCAAACAAGAAATTGCCTCTATATATAAGGGTGACCAAAAACAGTCACGGGCAGCTTCACTTTTAAACATCGAGCCCATTTTTGAGTTAATTCTGTATCATTTTCATGGATTAATCCGGTTTTGGCTCCGGGATCATTCAGAAGGTTATCAAAAAACAATGGAGTTGGTAGATAAATGGACTGCATTTGTTCAAGAGGTCAACTACTCCTCTATATTAGATCGCGGTTTTGAGCTGGCAAAATTTGCTGCCTATCAAACCCCTCTTAAAAATGTCTTCTCATCATCACATAATAATACCACCACAAATGAGTAATTTTCCCTCTTCGAAATTCGACCGTGGAAAGATTTTCGCAAAAACCGGGCTTAAAGTTGGCTCTAACTATGCAAAACATTATTTAAAATCTCTGAACAAAAAGAATTCATCTGATAAATCAAGCCTGCACAAACAGACAGCTGAGCAGATTTTTGGAGAATTAACGAAGCTCCGGGGAACCGCTCTTAAAATCGGGCAAGCACTCAGCATCGATCAAGGTTTCTTGCCGGATGAGTTTGCTGAAGTGATGACCCAGACACAGTATAAGGTACCTCCTATAAATAGGTCCCTGGTACGGTCCATCATAAAGCAAGAGCTTGGCAAGTACCCTGAATTACTATTTAAATCTTTTGAGAGTGAAGCAATTGCCGCAGCATCTATTGGACAAGTTCATCGAGCCGTATTAAAAGATGGACGCACCGTGGCGGTGAAAATTCAGTATCCCGGAGTACGTGATACTATCTCATCAGATTTGGGGTTGGCAAAAACCCTACTTCGGCGAATCGTAAACGGCAAAGATGAACTAGATGAATATTTTGATGAAATTCGATCAACCCTACTGCTCGAAACTGACTATATATATGAAGGAAATACGATTGATCGATTTCATGAGCGTTTTGCCAATGAAAAAGTTACTACGCCTCAGTGGATTTCTGAGTTTTCTACCCAGCGCGTATTAACAATGACTTATTTAGAGGGAGATCATCTTTCAGATTTTCTTGCCAAAAACCCAACTCAAGAGGAGCGAAACAGATACGGCCAGCTGCTTTGGGATTTTTTCCACGATCAGGTAGATGATTTTGACGAAATTCATGCAGATACCCATCCCGGAAATTTCCTGCTTACTGATGAAGGAAAGTTGGGAGTTATCGATTTCGGGTGCGTAAAAAAATTCCCGGAAGAGTTCTTTTCAGATTATCTCCGCCTGCTGCCTACACATCTGCAGCGTGACGAAGAGGCGATCATCAACCTATACCAAAAATTGGGCGTATTAAAAGATCATCCTGATAGCAGTAAAAAAGAGATGGAGTATTATAAATTCTGCCTTAATTATGGATTCACTTTTGCAATGCCGTATGAGGGGGACTCTTTTGATTTTGGAGATCCGGAGTATAAAGAGCTAATACGCGGATATACAAAAAATGCTCCCATCAGCAATGAACCGCGTGGAAATAAAAATTTCATCTACAGCACGAGGGTTCACTTAGGGCTCTACCATTTTTTGATGAAGCTTGAAGCCGAGATTAATACAACCGACTCTCGGAAAATTGTTCAAAATGCGGTTGAGAGTATCTCCGAAGATACTTGAAATAGAAAAGCCCGACTCTTGTTTCCAAAAGCCGGGCTTAAAATTTAATCCAACGATGCTTATTCAGCCGTCTCTTTATCTGCAAAGGCATCAAACACCATTAACAGATCATCGGCAACTTCATCGCGAGTTCTGCCTTCAATTCTGTGTCGCGGCACCATCGCCTTCACTTCTCCATCCACAAAAAATGCAAATGCAGGAGATGATGGTGGATATTCACTAAAGTATTCGCGTGCACGAGCCGTTGCTTCTTTATCTTGCCCGGCGAAAACAGTTACCAGGTTATCGGGCTTGTTTTCTGTTTTCTCGAGAGCTATTTGGGCTCCGGGACGTGCGTTTCCGGCTGCACAACCACATACTGAATTAATAACCATCAGCATGGTTCCTTTTCCGTACTCTTTCATTGCCCGATCAACATCCTCGGGGGTTTTGAGCTCTTCTATTCCAATATTGGTTAACTCTTCGCGCATCCAGGATGTATCGGGTCCTACTCCAAATCCAAATTGCATAATTATTTCCTTTTATTTGTTTGATTTGATTCGCTTACAATATAATGATAATTCATTACTTTGTTGTTTCGTTACATTTACTGTGTATCTAACAAATCAACATATTCATAACGTTCTCAACCTTTAACATTCTTTATGCGCTTATTCTTTTTCACGCTGTTTATTTCTCTGTTCACATTCATCGGTTGTTCCAGTACTGATATGATAACTCTTTCCCACTCAGATCAAGAACTGAGCGTGGATGGAGAACTTTCAGATTGGAGTTTAAGTGAGTCTTTGATTGATGAATCTGATTCCATCAACTATTACGCTACCAGAACAGATGAATTTCTATACCTATATATAGATGTCCGAGGTTTGGGAATGAATAATGCCATGAGACAGTCAGGATTCATTATTTATTTAAGTAACGATGAAGAGCAGAAAAAAAGAGTAGGGATCGGATACCCAACCGGAACCTTTAATTTATTACGGGAAAACCCGGCAGAGTTCCAATCTTTTTTGCGGGATGAAGATTGGTCTAACGATCCCGGAAACCGTCAAATGCTGGAAGATTTTGAAAGTGAAATTTTTGATCGCCCAATGATTGTGGAGCGATCTCCTCGTGGAGACGACCCTCAGTACGGATTTATCAGTAAAGACCGATTGGAGGTGGATGGACTAAGAGTTGCCGCTAATGCCGACCGAAGACTTACAGGGATCGAAATAAGAATTCCATTGGATGGCTCTCCCATTTACGAAATTACGGGGGATGAAGATATATGGCTTGGATTTGAAATTGCACCACCTGACTTTAGGCTTTCAAGTGATTACGACGCAACACAACGGAATCAATACGGATCAAACCGAGGTGGGCGAATGAATCAAGGGCAAGATCGCAGCAGGAGTCGTCAAAATCTCAGGCGGCAACTTGGTCAGTATGAGCAGTGGTATATTCTCTCTCCATAAAAAAAGGGCGCCAAATTAATGACGCCCTCTTCTATACTTTTTGATGAGTGATCTTAATTATGAAGTCGCATTTTCATAATTTTTTTCCACCTGGTCCCAATTCACAATATTCCAGAATGCTGATAGGTAATCAGGTCTTCTGTTTTGGTAATTGAGATAGTAGGCGTGTTCCCAAACATCTACTCCTAAAATTGGAGTTAAACCATTCATATATGGGCTATCTTGGTTTGGAGTAGAGATCACTTTCAGGTTGTTGTCTCCATCAACACACAACCATCCCCAACCGGATCCAAATTGACCGGCAGCGGCACTGCTAAACTCATCTTTAAACTCATCGAAGCTGCCAAACGTATCTTTGATATCATTTGCCAAATCTCCGGAAGGTTTTCCACCACCATTTTGTGAGAGAATTTTCCAGAATAGGTTGTGATTTGCATATCCACCACCACTGTTAATTACAGCTTGGCGAATATTTTCAGGTACTTCATTAATACGCTTCAACACTTCTTCTACAGGAAGTTCGGCAAACTTGTGCCCTTCTAAAGCAGCATTTAGTTTATTTGTATAACCTTGATGATGCTTGCCATGATGGATTTCCATTGTCTTTTTATCGATATGCGGCTCTAATGCATCGTGCGCATATGGTAGATCGGGAAGTTTATAAGCCATTTTCTTTACCGTTCTTTTTGATTGATTATTTCAGTTCAAAAAATTTATAACGTCTTATTATTCAATAGTTTAATATAACACGTTTTCCTTTACCCAATAAAGTGATTTTCCATAAAAATTCGTTCCAATTTTTATTATCCGTGATTAGAAATGGGTTTAAGTAAATGAAACCTTATTTTAAGGCTTATAATTAATCAATAATAAAAAATGCATTATGAAGTTTGATTACGATGTAATCATTATCGGCAGTGGCCCTGCCGGATTTTCCTGCGCCATGCAGAGTTCAAAGTTTGATAAAAACGTTCTAATCGTAGAGGCGAACACCGACCATTTAGGTGGAACCTGGATTAATACCGGGACCGTGCCGAGCAAATCTCTTCGGGAAGCGGCAAAACTTATAAACAGATTTCATTCACAATTTGCAGATAGTGATGGCCGAAAGCCGTACGAAAAATTTCGGATGGAAGATCTTTTACAGTACAAGGAGTCCATTCTTGAGAGTAAAAACCAGAAGGTGAAAAATGACATCATCAAGAATGAGATCGAAACTGCACGCGGATGGGGAAAAATTGTTGATGACCATACTGTTGAAGTAACCAATCAATTAGGTGAATCAACCAGCTACACTACCGAAAATATATTAATCTCGACTGGAAGCAGCCCCAAGGAACCTGAGTCGTTTGATATAGACCACACTCACGTTCTGGATTACGAATCTGTTCTTAAGTTAACTCATATTCCAAGGCGGCTTACCATTGTTGGCGCTGGAATTATTTCATTTGAATACGCCACCATATTTGCGGCATTAGGTACAAGGGTAACAATCCTGACAGAAGACACCGATGTTCTTCCGTTTTTGGATCATGAAATTAAAGAAGAGCTTCATAAAGCTCTGATCAGAAGAAATATTCAGCTAGTAACGGATGTTTCCATAGATCATGTTTCAGTTAACAAACTTCGAACTTGCACAGAAGTAGGTTACAAAAAGAATTCAGGCGATTCCCGTTTACAAGTAACTGAAACTGAGCATATACTTTATGTTGGTGGAAACGAGCCAAATTTGAAAAACATCGGGATTGAAAATGTTGACCTCAATGTCACTAATGATGGTTATTTAGATGTAGATGATAAATTCCAAACGAACGTTAGCAGCATCTTCGCCGCAGGTGATGTTGTTGGTTACCCATCTCTTGCATCGGCATCATTTGTACAGGGGAGACTGGCTTCCTGCAATATGTTTGGAAGCAGTACAGAAAAACTGAAAAGTTCTATTCCGTATGGCATCTACTCCATCCCCGAAGTTTCGGCTATCGGTTTAACTGAAGAAGATGCACAAAAACAGGGTATTGATGTAACAGTGGGCCGTGCATACTACAATAATATCACGCAGGCCGATATTGCAAATATTGATGAAGGGCTGCTTAAACTCGTATTCCGAAC
>SKWF01000343.1 GCA_007129085.1 Balneolaceae bacterium
AGAAAATTAACTTCAAAAAAGGATTTTTTTTGATATAGCTGGATTAAACGCATTTCAAAATCCTCTTATTTCTTTTTAAAACCGGTTTTGCGTGGGAAATTGAAGTTTTCTTCATTTTTTTAAAATTTAAATGAGGTTTTTCCGCATAAAGTCACGCTATAATAGTAGAGAGCCATTCATAAATTCTAATAAAGACGTTCAAAACCATGCGAAAATTTATAGTAAATAAATTTTTAAATAGTAAGTCTTCCGAGAATTCTATCGGTTTTCGGAAAGTGACAAATTTAACTGTGTTGATTGTGTCATTAGGTCTGTTATTTGCAGCCTGTGATGAGGATCCTGCAGGACCTGATGAAGATCCCGGTGATGACCCAGACCCGGTAGAAGTTGAAGCGGCTTTTACGATGGAGCCGGAAGAGCCGATTGTGGGAGATGAAGTAGAACTTAATGCAGGTGAAACATCTGTTACAAATAGTAGTGATGTTTCTTACTCTTGGGCGCTGACAACACCTTCGGGTAGTAATGCTGAACTTGAGTCCGGAACATCTGTAACGACTTCATTTGTACCGGACGTTGCAGGGGATTACAGTGTTGAACTTACCGTAGAGGCAAATGGTGAAACAGATAGTGCATCGGGTTCTGTAGAAGCATTGGCTGTAGAGGAGATTTCATCGGATATCAATTCTGATCGAACCTTGACATCGGATGTATCTTATATCGTAACAAGTAGTATAGATATAGAAGCTGAGCTAACGATCGAGCCTGGAACTATCATTGAATTCGAACAAGGTACTGGTTTTACATTAACTTCAGTTTCAGGTGTTTTAATAGCCGACGGGACAGAGGATGAACCAATTCTCTTTACGGCCACAGAAGAACAACCTGGTTGGTGGGACGGCATATACCTCGAAGAATCCGACAATTTGAATAATCAGCTCAATTGGGTAACCGTTGAGTATGGTGGCGGTAATGAGTTTAGACGAAGTGGAGCAGGAAACCTGATAATAGGCCGAGGGCTTCGCGATGATTCATCAATTGAGGTGACAAATAGTACTTTTCGAAACAGCGCCAGTCACGGTATACGGGTTCGATCAAACGGTGACATACCTGGCTTTGCGAACAATACGTTAACTAATAATGAAGGATCACCGGTGAGTCTATCTGCCAATCACACACACCGTCTTGACGCAGCATCAAGTTATACGGGTAACGACTCAGAGTATGTTTATGTGCGGAGTGGGAGCAGCCACACGATCGAAGATGATGACGTCACATGGGAAAATCTTGACGTGGATTACCGTGTTCGAGGAGATGATAATCTCGAGATTACGGATGGTGTAACTCTAACGATTGATCCAGGTGCTACACTTGAATTCGAATCAAACGGTCGAGTTCGCTTGACTGATAATGGTGGATTGATAGCCGACGGGACAGAGGACGAGCCAATTCTCTTTACGGCCACAGATGAGCAACCCGGCTGGTGGGACGGTATCTACCTCGAAGAATCCAGTAATCTTGATAACCAGCTTAACTGGGTCACCGTTGAATATGCAGGTGGCAATGAATTCAGACGAAGTGGAGCAGGAAATCTGATTATTGGTCGCGGACTACGTGATGATTCATCAATTGAGGTGACAAATAGTACTTTTCAAAACAGTGCTAGTTATGGCATTTGGGTTCGTTCAAATGGTGATTTACCGGGTTTTGCGAATAATACATTAACCAATAATCAAGATGCTCCGGTAAATTTATCTGCCAGCCACACACACCGACTTGACGCAGCTTCAAGTTTTGTGGGTAACGACTCAGAGTATGTGTATGTGCGGAGTGGAAGCAGCCATACGATCGAAGATGAAAATGTAACTTGGGAAAACCTCGATGAGGACTATCGTATCAGTGGTGATAATCTTGAGATTACAGATGGTGTAACTCTAACGATTGATTCAGGTGCTACACTTGAATTCGAATCAAACGGTCGAGTTCGCTTGACTGACAATGGTGGATTAATAGCAGAGGGAACAGAAGATGAACCTATTCTCTTTACCGCTACAAGTGAACAATCCGGCTGGTGGGATGGCATTTACCTGGAAGAATCCAGTAACCTTGATAACCAGCTTGACTGGGTGACTGTTGAATATGCAGGAGGCAATGAGTTTAATCGAAGTGGAGCCGGAAACGTCATAGTGGGACGTGGTCTCCGAGATGACTCTTCCATTGATATCACGAACAGTACCTTGAGTGATAGCGATAGCCATGGACTCTGGGTACGCAGCAATGGCACTGTTAATGATGATGCTTGTGATGTAAATACATTTGAGAATAACTCAGACGCAGATTGCGTAATCAATTAGTGAACATTTGTACCTAACTTTCAGTAAATAAGAAAAACCCGGGCTGCCCAAAGCAGTTCCGGGTTTTTTATTGCGTGATTAAATTTTTGCTGTTATTGTGTCCGACAAGCTATTCTATCGAATCCCAAATAGCCTGTTGATATTGAACCCAAAACGGAATTCTCTGTCAAGAAATCGTCCATTATCAGATGCGGCCAGGTACGGTTCATGGAGTGCCTGTGAGGTTGTGAAAAACATTTGGAATACGTGGCCACCTGTTTCAATATCAATACCAAATGCCAGGTTTGATGGATTATTGACTTCGTTGTCAAAAGATGGAATATATTGCCAGGATAGAGCCGTTATTTGGGTAACCTTATATCGGCCGGAAAAAGCGGCTGTGATGTAAGAATTCTTAGTGGAGTTGGCAATGTTTATTTCCGGGCCGACACGATTAAAGTGGGCTGCAATAGGTGAAATTTGAAGGCTTAAGTTATCGCTGAATTTACGGGCGATGGGCAGAGAAACAGAATAATTTAATCGCTCATTAAAACTGTACGGTTCGTCCAGGAAGTCAAGAGAGGAAGAATTAACTCCCACCAATGGAACAACGGATACAGAAACAGGCATGCTACCACTCACAGTCTGTCTCAAGAGGGAAAATCTTGTTCCAAGATCTATAACCTTATCCATGCTTGATCGGCCTGTTACAATTGAAAAATGGTCTGTAATTCCATATTCAAAACTGAATCGAACATTCGCTCCCTGGTCAATTCCCCATAAATTTCGAGCCCCTCCGGTAACTTCTCCAAACGTATGCATAATGGAATAGTGAAGCTCACCGCCGGATAGGTGGTGAACGGTATAAAGGTTGATATTGCGAGGAGCCATAAATGTCAGCTCAACATCCCTGTCTTCCTCCACACGTTCACGCTCAAGCTGAGCGAAAGCAGATTCTGCAAAAAAGAAAACAACAAATAAAAAAGCGAGTAATCGGAGCATGTTAAATAAGTTATGTGGATTGAAAAATTAGTTTTCACCGGGTTCGAGAAGAATGGAGATATTTACTTTTTGTTCATCGGCTAGTTCATAAAAAACGACTCTTGGGCGGTCAATTTCATAATCATCCAACAGTACACTCCAAGATGCTTCTATTTGCAAGCCCTCTTCAGTGGGTTCAATGGTTCCTGTTATCTCTTTATCCCGCGTGATGCAATGAATCTCAAACGTGCCCTTTACAGTAACATCTTGCTCTTCGTGGAGATCAGGGTCGAAATCAGATGTTAGCTCGCCCGTAAATTCTCCGAATGGGCAACGGTCTGTTTCAAGGTAACTGTCACGCATGTGCCTGTTTCTTAGATTGATTCCGGTATCAAGTGTAGACAAGTCAATGTAGAAGTCAACCAAGTTCTGATCTAAATCTATAAGACCGTGCAGATGATCGCTTTTTCCCTTGAATTCCAGTAAAGGAGCATTCGATACAAACTCAGCATACCCTTCGGTAGCTGCAAAAGATTGAGCATCAGTTTTATCGGTAAAAAATGCAAAAGAGAACAGTACGAGTATTGCTGTAATTTTTTTCATAATCGTAGCCATATTTATTTGGTGATGGTAAGTGTATTCTCATCTCTACTTACACTGAATTCTTCGAGATCACGGGTTGCCGGTCCGCTTACAACTTGCCCTGAGGTATTGAACTTGGAATTGTGGCAATTACAGATAAATTCATCGTCCCGAAAATCCCAGTTTGTACTGCATTGTGCGTGCGTACATACACTGGTAAATGCGCGAAAATTTTCATCACCAATATTTACGAGAAGTGTTTCCCCTTCGGTTATTAGTTTCCAGGCCCCATCATTTAACAGATCCTGAGCATCAGGGTGATCCAGGTCGATAGTGATAACGTTACCTTCTACCGTAAAGGCTTCATCGCTAAGATCTCCTCCACCATCATCGCTGCCGGTTACGGAACTGCTACATCCGTAAAACCCAATACCGAGAGCGGTAAACAGTGCCGTTGATCCGGCGGTTCTTAAGAATGATTTACGTGTAATAGTTGATTTATCTTCCATTGGTTGATGAGTTAATGTGAAAAGTAAGTCCGTTTAAACAGTTGTCAATTATATATACGATCATAATCAATAATCGGATTGGACTTAATATCACAATACTGTCACATCAGTAATGTAATTACCAATTCATTTATCTATTTGGTATTATCGGTCGTTGCAATTAAAAACATTCTCAACCATCCGTATCTTTTCTGATTACGTATTAAACAATAGCCCGTGATTTTATATTGGTTAATTTACATTGTGGGGTTCGCAGTCCAGTCCAAAGAGAAAGGGCAGGAACTGATGAACCGTGTACAGAACGGGGATGCGAAAGCGCTGCGACAGATTTATGGTAGCTACAAGAGTATTTTATTTGGGCTGATTGTTTCGATGCTGAAAGACAGGGAAGAGGCTGAAGATTGCCTGCAGGAAGTATTTACTCAATTGTGGGAAAAAGCCGATAGGTTTGATGCTTCGAAGGGAAATTTATATAGCTTTATTGTAACGATGGCGAGAAACAAAGCGATTGACAGAATCCGGTCAAGGGCATATAAAGATAGTAAGCAGGAAGATCATACAATCAGCGATTTTTCGTTAACTCCTGAAAGTGATTTTAATAATCCTGAAGAGGATTTAGAATTGTCAGAACGCGCCAATTTGGTTCGCTCTGCGTTAAAGAAATTGAACAGTAAAGAACGAGAGGTTTTAAAGGTCGCATACTACGGCGGGATGTCTCAGACTGAAATTTCAGAGAAAATGGAAATTCCACTCGGGACCGTTAAATACAGAATGCGGCAGGGAATGATAAAATTAAAGGATTTTTTAAAACAAGATATCACTGAATGAGTGA
>SKWF01000126.1 GCA_007129085.1 Balneolaceae bacterium
CGGGAGCCTGTTGCGGAGTGTTTGCCCACTTCAGAATATCCTCAACCGGAGGAATCAATTCCGGATTTTCAATTTCCCCGCCTTCGCCGGTGTTGGCCCACATATTTTCATCGTAGGAGTAGGGGCTTTTTTGGGTCTGATCAACCGGAATACCGTTTTCCATGGCGTAGGCGATCTGTTCATCCCTACCCATGCTCCATTCTCGCACCGGCGCGATGATTTTCAAATCCGGGTTTAGCGTGGTGATGTACCCCTCGAACCTGACCTGGTCGTTTCCTTTGCCGGTGCAGCCGTGGGCGATCACTTCGCACCCGAATTCTGCGGCAAACTGTACGGCCAATTGAGAGATCATCACCCGCCCAAGCGGACAGCCGAGCGCATATCCGCCCTGGTAATCGGCGTTGGCTTTTACGGCCTCCATGCAGAGTTCTGCGAACTCCTCCTTGGCATCGTAGACGATGGCGTCTTTTGCACCCAGCATCATCGCTTTTTCCTTGATGGCGTCGAGGTCATCGGCGGTTTGACCGATATTTACGGTTAGTGCAATAACATCGCACTCGTACTCTTCCTGGATCCATTTCAGCATCATGCTGGTATCAAGACCGCCCGAATAGAGCAGAAGGCAGGTGTTAAAGGTTCCTTTTTCAGCTTCGTGTGACGCGACTTTTTTATAGGTGGTTTGATTTTTCATGTCGTTGTGTATGTTTTTTAGCTTTTTTGAAATTTGATTGTAATAAGTCCCCCTTTGAAGGGGGACGTTTGAACACGTTTAGTGTTCGAACAGGGGGATGATTCTCGGAACGGTGATCAAGTCAATGGATTTGGCAAAATCTCATACTCGCGATTTTCATGCCCCTCGGTCCGCTGGTTAGCGGACCTCCTCCCCCTTCAAAGGGGGAGTATGCACTCCATTTGTTTTGAATTCCTTTGCCTCTTCGGTAAGCAGCGTTGCAAAAACGCCCTTCGAAACGACCATCCGGTTTTCGGCCTGTTTATACACCAGGGAGTTAGGATGGTCAATGACGTGGTCGGTTACTTCTACACCTCGGTGAGCCGGCAGGCAGTGCATAAATGCGGCGTTGGAATCGGCTTGACTGAAGAGCTTTTCGTTGACCTGGAAGGGTTCAAAGTGCTTAATTTTATCTTCGTACAAGTGCTCTTCGCCCATGGATATAAAGGTGTCTGTATAGACTGCATCGGCATTAAAAGCAGCATCGAGGGGATCGTCGAATGTTTTGAAGGAGCCGTTGTGGTCAACAGCCAACAGGGCGAAATAGCTTAAAATGTCATCCGGCCAGCCGTATTTGTCGGGTGCCGAAAAGTGGACGGTGTGTCCAAATTTCAGCGCTATTTCGGTCAGCGAAAACGCCACGTTGTTGGCATCTCCCACAAACGAAATGGTGAGTTTTTTGTCTGTGCCGAATGTTTGCTGTAGCGTATAGAGATCTGCCAGCGCCTGCATCGGGTGGTGGTCATCACAAAGGGCATTTATGATGGGGATGCTGCCATATTCCGCCATTTTTTGCAGGGTTTGATGGGAGTAGACCCGGGCAAAAACCGCATCACACCAAAGGGAGATGTTTTTCATAGCATCCTTTAGGGATTCCCGGCAGCTGAACGGTACAGCTTTTCCGCTCGATAAAACCAAGTCAGATTCTACATGGATCACGTTGCCACCAAGGTGATTGATGGCCGCTTCGGTGCCTACTTTGGTTCGGAGGGATGGCTTTTCAAAAATGAAAGCGATGTTTTTGGACGCAAGTACCTGCTCGGGCGTTTTATGCAGCAGGGTGCTCACATCAAGCATTTGTTGAAGTTTTTCAGGGCTATAGTCCCCAATAGTTAATAGATGGTTCATGGATATAGATAGTTAGAGGATTATTGAAATTTGATTTTTGCTGTCTGAGAAAAGTGGAAAGCAAAAAAAAACGCCTGCTCAAAATGAATTAAGCAGGCGTTGTGAAAACTTTTTAGATATTACACACTAAAGTCACACGCCTGAGCGGCGGCGACGGCGAAGAGAAATGGAAAGAATATTGTGTGCTTCAAATTTCATATCATGAACTTCAGGCATTTCTAGTTTAATCGCAAACAATTTTTTTGAATACAGAAAAGTTTTAAAGTACAGCACAGAATTCGACTGAAATAGCTCAGTAACGGCTTCATCAAAACAGGGGTATTTTCAATATAAATTGACCATTGAATTGAGTATCATAGAGTTGTGGTTATATATCGGGGTATATACCTTTGGAACCTTATCTGATAGCGTTAGATTGTAATAGTATGATGAAAAAGCCAAACATAATTATAGCGATAATTCTATTTATTACGGGAACGGCGTTTGTATTGCAGGATGCTGACACACTGGATGTCCCGGAAAATGGCGAGGAAGTTGGAACTGTTAGTGTAATTCGGGTAACGGGTACCATCGGGCCAACTACAACCCAGTATATTGAGCGCGGATTGAGAGCATCTCGTGAGCGGAATGACGAAATTTTTGTTATAGAATTGGACACACCCGGTGGACTTTTGGATTCTACACAGGAGATTGTGCAGATGATGTTGGGTAGTTCGCATCCTATTGCGGTTTATGTATCTCCACGTGGGGCAAATGCCGGGAGTGCGGGAACGTTCATAACACTGGCTGCTCATGTTGCGGCAATGGCACCGGCAACAAATATTGGAGCTGCATCCCCCGTAACGATGGGCGGCGGGGAGATGGATACCGTATCTCAGCAGAAAATTTTTAATTTCTCGGAAAGCTACATCGAAACGATTGCCAACGAACGCGGGCGAAATGCCGAATGGGCAAAATCTGCTGTACGTGATGGCGCTGCAATAACTGCCAGTGAAGCCCTGGAATTGAATGTGGTAGATTTTGTGTCAGAAAGTTTGGAAGATCTTCTGCGAGAGATAGATGGAATGGAGATTGAGGGCAGAGTTTTAAATACCTATGATGCTCCACAGAATCGTATTCCGCAAAATGCCGCAGAAATATTTTTTAGCTTTATTCTCCGCCCGGAGGTAATGTTGATCCTAACACTTGTGGCTATTTATGGTATTATTGGTGAGGTAACAAATCCCGGCGGAATTGTTCCGGGAGTGGCGGGCGTAATTGCGTTAATATTGTTACTTTATGGTGTTGCCGCAATGCCGGTAAACATTGCAGGATTTGCATTAATCGCGTTGGGAATAATCCTGTTTGTAATTGAAGCGTTTACACCCGCATTTGGAATTTTAATAACCGGAGGAGCCGTGTCATTCTTTTTAGGAGCATTAATGTTATTCCAGGATATGCCTGATGAAATGCAGGTATCGTGGTACTGGCTGGTGCCGGCTACACTGGTAACTGCGCTGTTTTTTGCGTGGATTGTTACATCAGGTATTAAATCTCAATTTAAAGGCCATCGTGTTGGTGTAGAATACGAAACAGGGCAAGAAGCTGAGGTTTCGGACCGTATCACACCGGAAATTGAGGGGCGTATCCAGCACGCCGGAGAATATTGGCGAGCCGAAAGTGATGAAATTCTTGAAGAGGGCCAAAAATGCTATATTCACGAATTTAAAGGACTTAAAGTATTTGTAAAATCAAACCCAAAAATAAAAGAGGAGTCTTCCAATGGATGATCCAGGTGCACTATCAAATTTGATTGTATGGTTAATTACCATCATCATTTTTCTGTCGGTATTTCTGCCGCAGATGTTTAAAATACTTCGGGAATATGAGCGAGGCGTAGTTTTTCGTCTTGGTAAATTTCACGCTACAAAAGGTCCCGGGTTTATTATTCTAATTCCGTTTATTGATAAAGTTGAACGCGTTGACCTTCGTGTTTTAACTATCAATGTTGATAAGCAGGAAGCTATTACCAAAGATAACGTTACGGTTAATGTTGATGCGATTACGTTTTTCAGGGTTGTTGATGCCGAGAAGGCAACAATCCAGGTTGAGCGGTATGTGGCGGCAACATCTATGTTGGCACAGACAACCCTCCGTAGTGTAATTGGTCAGTTTGAGCTTGATGAAATTCTTGCCGAACGTGAGAAAATCAATAAAACTATCCAGGATATTATCGATAAGCAGACCGATCCATGGGGCGTTAAAGTAGTATCTGTTGAAGTTCGTGATGTAATCCTGCCTGAATCGATGAAGCGTGCTATGGCGCGTCAAGCCGAGTCGGAGCGTGACAGACGAGCGAAAATTATTAATGCTATGGGTGAATTTGAGGCGGCTGAAAAACTTGTTGAAGCCGGTCAGATGATCGAAAAAACACCTACAGCACTGCAGCTTAGATATCTGCAAACGATGAATGAAATCAGTGAAGAGAACTCAACGTTCACATTCATTCCGATCCCGCTAAATTTCCTCGAGTCTTTTAGTACAAAAGATAAGAGCGAAAAATAAGTACGGTTCAATAAATGATTTAGCCCGGCAGATTAAATCTCTGTCGGGCTTTTTATTTTCTGCTATTCTCAGTTACTTATCCACCACAGCTTTTCAATAAACCAAACCCAATACGTATGATTTTTGATACCAAACAGACTTTAACAGCTTTGATAGCTGCCATTTTCTTGTCAATGATGTTTATAACCTGTGCCGAAACACCTGAGCAGGAGAGTACAGAGTGGGCACTTGCGCTTCATGGCGGCGCCGGAACCATCTCACAGGATCTGCCCGACTCTGTGAAAGATCAGTATTATGCCGGGCTTGAAGATGCCGTTAGAACCGGTGAGCTTGTCCTTCGGGATGGAGGTTCTGCGCTGGATGCCGTAGAAAAAGTAGTGCAAAATCTCGAAAATAACCCTCTGTTTAATGCAGGAAAAGGATCTGTATTTACAAAAGATGGTACGCACGAGCTGGATGCAGCCATTATGGATGGCAGCACCATGCAGGCCGGCGCTTTAACCGGATTAACGACGGTAAAAAATCCGATCTCTTTGGCTCGAATCGTAATGGAACAGTCTAATCACATCTTTTTCTCGGGTGAAGGTGCCGAAACTTATGCTGATGAAACCACTGTGGAGCGTGTAGAGAACGATCACTTTTTTACGCAAAATAGATACGAACAGTGGCAAGAGGCACAGGAAGAAGAGGCGTTTATGACTCCTAAGAAACCGGTTGAAACACATAGTTGGATTGAGGATAAAAAATTCGGAACCGTAGGAGCCGTAGCAATTGATGTAGACGGAAACTTGGCGGCCGGAACCTCTACCGGTGGCATGAC